>NZ_JBNGCO010000016.1:16458-57572 GCF_049974805.1 Baaleninema sp. | reverse complement strand
CCACCCCGCGCTAAAGCGACGGGGCTACCAAGCTCCCGGACTTTTTACGTGTTTTGAGAGTCGAGGCTGAGTAAGCCGTCGATGCCTTCGCCGAAGAGTTTTTCGCTTAAGGTTTGCACGGCGAAGGTGTTGAGACGGATAAAGTTGAATTGAAGGTGGGAACTGTTACCCGTTTCCAAGGCGAAATCGCGATCGAAATAGAGATCGAACTGTTTCTGCGTTCCGCCGCCACTGGAACCCGAAGCAATGCTCGATCGCAGCCGTTCTTCGGCGGTTTGGACGCGCCAGTCGTCGGCGGCGGTTTGCACCAGGAAAATTTCGTCGCCGATATCCAACACGAACCAACCCGGTTGGTTGTGAACGTCGAGGATATAGGATTCGGTGATGTTGAGTTGCGTTCCGCCGTCGCGATTGTTCAGGAGAACTAAATCGCGGGTATTGTCGTTCCATTCGGTAATGGCGCTACTGAGTTCGGTCGTCTGGGCGTCTAAGATGGCGATACGATCTTGGGGACGGAAGCGATCGAGGGGATAAATTTCGTTTTGAACGTAGTCTTCGATCGCAATTTTGGCATCGTCATCAATACCCACGATCGCTCCCGATTGCGGTTCGGCTAGAGACAGGCTGTAATTGTTGCCCGCATCGGAATTCTTCAGCAAAGTGTATTGATAGCCGATATCTTTCAAATTGTTCCGTAAGGTTTGAACGACATCGCCGTACACCAACAGAATGCGTTCGCGGGTACTTTCGGGAACCGATGGGGCAAACACCTGTTCGAGACTCAACGGTTGGTCTAATCCCAACTCGTCTTGCGAGACCCGCGTGAGTTGCGATTGGCTGTCGAGAGGTAAGTGCAGTTCTAAGCCGAATTCCCGGCCGTGTTTGCGTTGGAACCGTTCGGCTTCGATGTCAGCCTTAGATCGCAGGTAGTTCCAGACGCGAAACTCGCTCATCAACGGCTCGTAGAACAGGAACTCGAGAGCCTCCTCGGAATCGGGCGTTATCCGGGGATTGGCGGCGTCGCCGATTTGCAGGGTTCCCGCCGACGCTAACGGACTTCCCGTAAAGGTGAGGGGCGTTCCCTCGGCGGCGTAGC
Source organism: Baaleninema sp. (assembly GCF_049974805.1). NCBI lineage: Bacteria > Bacillati > Cyanobacteriota > Cyanophyceae > Oscillatoriales > Oscillatoriaceae > Baaleninema > Baaleninema sp. The sequence continues at coordinate 56,476 of NZ_JBNGCO010000016.1, read as the reverse complement.
GACCACTGACGCTGGCAGTGTAACCTTCATAGATGTAAGAGGTGACGGTATAGCGACTGCCGTTGTGGTTCAGGATAAAGACCACCTGTTGCCAAGTGTCGTAATTGACGGAAGACAGCACCGTCTTTTCCGTGGTTCCAACTTGTAATTTGAGTTCGAGGTCGCCTCGTTGGTACTTGGGAACCGTGGCTTCTTGCGATCGCGCCTCTTCGAGGACGGTTTGCAGTTCGGTCAAACAGTTAATCGCGGCTTGAATGGCGGCGTCGGTATGTCCGTCCACTTCAGAAGTATCGACGGTGGTACTTCCCCCGGAAACCGTATCGTTCCCCGTTCCACCAGATGTCGAAGCGGCGGTTTGTGCGTCGCTGGCCTTCGTGGTGGCGGTGTCTCGGTGTGTTTTGGCATTTTCGAGGGCAGTCGAAGCCCTACTCGAAGAATTGGCGATGAGGAGGGCGTATTCCGCTGCGGCGACGGCTTGGGTGGCGACGGTGGCGACGCTGCTGGCTAAGTCGGCAATGTCTTCAATATCGTTGGACTCGGCGGCGGTATTGGCATCGTCGATCGCCGTTGCGGCGTTGTCGATGGCTGTCACCGTGGCATTTGCCAGTTTTTTGGCATTTTCTGCACGGTTGGAAATGGCATCGGCGGCGTCGTCAGTCAGGCTGCGTTGTGCGGTTAATGCCGAATCGGCATCGTCGAGAGACAGGAGGGTGCCGGGCCGGCGGAATCGCTCAATTGCGGCGATCGCATCGGCAATTTCTGCAAACGCCGTTTGCGACTCGTTCACCGCCGTCATAATTTCTGGTTTTTGGTCGATCGCAGATGGCGTATGAGTCAGCGTCGCAGTGAGGGGATTGTTACTTTCGCCGTCGTAACTAAACAGCGTAAAGCGGTACGTGGGAATTTCCGTTGTCGAAGTCGTCGTTTGGGTGAAGTCGCGAACCCGTAGCCAGAACGACACACTCAACTGATGGGTGGAAAACGAGGGTAACGGTTCCTCGGCGTAGGAGTTCGGCCCCAATTGCGCCACGTCCAAACTCGTCAGCGGTTCGGAGGGTTGCTGTACTGGGGGTGCCACGTCCGACTCCCGCCACCGTTGCGCGTAAACCCGTTGCCATTTGGGTTGGCGTTGTTGCCAGTCTTCGAGTTCGACGCCTTCGAGATCGGTGACTTCCAGGGTTTGCGGTTGCACCCAGGTTTTACTGAAGTTGTAGTAGGAATATTTGATGACGGGGGTTTTGACCGTGACGTTGACTTGTTCGATGACGTCGTGTTTGTCGCTGTAAACAAATTGACTGGACAAACTTCCGCCGTTTGTGGTGTCGAGGGTTGCGGCAGCCGTGGAGATCGTTCGACCGTTGGGAAGGGTTTGGTTGAGAACCTGTGGGAATCTTAAAACGATTTCTTCGCCGTTTTGGTCTACGGGTTTTCCGTTGCTGTTATTGTTCACCCATTTGCGATCTTCGGCGCGAACGCTGTCGGGAATTTCCGCCCAGAACAGGAACAATTTGTTAAAGGCAAAGACGGGTGCGACGTAAGAGGCATTAATCGTCAGATCGATTTTTTGCCAAGGTTCCCACTGTTGGCGATCGATCCACCGTCGGAAGTAGTGTTCTTGGGTGTTGTCGTTCCGTCCGATGAGATAGAGCGTTGTGGGCGCGTCGGCGTGCGATCGCTCGGTTAATTGAAGGTTCGGTGCAGTCGTCCAGTCGATCCCCGATCGCAGTTGTAAATCGGTCGAACCTTTGAAGTCTTCAACAGTCGTACCCGAGCCTTCTGTCATTTTCCAATCGTACAAAAGATTGGCTTCGGTTTGGGGATTGGAAATCCCGAATACCATGCTGTTTTGAATTTGCGATTGACTGCGAGCAGTATTCCAAATCCGTACGTCTCGCATTTCACCGATGAAGCGTTTTAAGCTATCGCGATCTTTTTCTGCACCGAGTGCAAATTGAATGTTCGTATCGTTGACATTGGGATAGAAAATATTACCCGATCGCGCTACCGAAACCTTGAGTTCTCCATTGACATAAAGCCGCAATTCCGATCCGTTATAAGTGGCGGCGACGTGATGCCAACGATTGGCAGTATAAGGGGCAGTTACGGTTGACATCGTACCCAATTCTTGACGCTCGACAACGACGCGCTGTCCGAATCCACGACGGACTATCACCGAACGAAATCGCTGGTCGTCTTGCGTCGAAAGGTGCATTCGGAACGACCCGGAAGCGGCGCGGAATAAAAACCCTTTCTGTTCGCGATCCCAGTTGTTCGCGCCAATTAAACCGCCGTCGCTGAGTTGTCTGTCGGGTTTCACCCACATTTCGATGGTAAAATTTTGGGGGATTTGTTGGGCGATCGTAGATAAAGTTTGCTGGACGGTAAAATGCTGGGTTCCGTCAAATTTGAGGGCATAACTTTTGGGAAGTTCTTCAGTGTCGAGATAGCTGCCGATGATGGTTAAGTTGGTGACCTCGGCGAACTTGTCGAGATAGCGAGTATAGGCTTGGGTGACGGTTTCTTGTGTGACTTCGTTTTGTTGAAGTTCGCTTTCTAAGGCTTCAAAAAGCTCGGTTTTGGTGTCTCGCAGTTCCGGTTCGATGTAGTTTTCGGGATATAAGAAAACTTTGCGATTGGCTTCCCACACCCGATAGTTTTTCATCCATTCCCACTCATCGACGGGAATTTCTTCGGGATTTACGCCTCGTTCGAGGTTCGTTAAACCTCGCTGAACGTAAAGCTGTAGGCTGGCAGTAGCTTGGACGATACGAGAGGTTTCGACTTCGCTTCCGGTTTGGATGTCGATGAGGAGATAGTCGGAGAAAATTTCGGGGGTTTTGTGGATCGCGATCTCGTCTGAAAGCTGTTCTAAGGCGACGGCGGTGAGGCTATCGCGCTTTCGCACGGCTAACCGGTTATGTAGGGGTTTGTAGACGGTCGGCCACTGATTTTCGTCGTATTTAGACCGGACTAAATTAAACAGTGCCGTGGCGTGACGTTGGTAGAAGCTAAAGCTGAGGTCGTCGGTTTTTGCTAAGTCGATAAGGGAATTGACATCGGCTCCTAATGTTTGCACCAGTTGAAAGGCTTCGGCGAGTTTGTTCAGTGCGGGAATGGTGTTGAAATTGCCTTCGATCGACAATTCTGGAATTAAGGTTTCGATGTCGAGTCGCGACCATCCGGTGAGGTTGAGAACGCGAGTTTCGTCGCTCAAACCGCCAGCGAGTTGGTTTCCGGGGTCGTTGAGTTCGGTTTTGAGGCGGACGAAGGTATGGAGGCGATCGAGGTCGGAATAACTCGGCGTCACCAGGCTTTCGGCTTGCAATCCGAACTGTTGCGGTTGACGCAGTAAGGCTTCGATTTCGTCATCGCTGAGGTCGAATTGTTGCAGTAAGAACAGGGTTTTATAGAGGCGATCGAGGTCGATCGCCACCGCCGACTCGGACTCCACCCCCCGATTTTCGACGGTTTGGCTGGCGTCGGTTAATATCGTCGCCACATCCAGGGTTCCGCGATCGTAGGTTTCGCCAGTGGTGAGGTTCAACAACATCGACAGGCGATCGATGTTGCTGTCGAGTAAGTCCGCCAACGCCAGGGAAATGGTGTCGTTCAACCCCTGTCGCAAGGTTTGCAGTTGCGTCGTAATGGCGGTGGGGAGGTGGGTTTGGGTTTGGCGGCGGCGATCGAGTAAATCCCGAATCGCAACCAGTTTTTCGGGTTCGATGTCGTCGGAAGTGGCGAGAGAACTCCGTTCCGCTATCGCGATCGCACTCAAGGCGTCAACGCTGTAATCGAGGGGATTTTCCGTTAACACCATACCGCGATCGTCGATGAGTCCGGCGTTTTGCAGCGTTTCGAGATCGATCGCCAACCCGACAAAGGTACTCAACCAGTTCAACTCGTCGGTGACGGCGGCGAGATCGTCTTTCGTGAAACTGACGAAACCGGGAAGTACCACGCTGACGGTGACGGTATCTCCGGTACTTCCGTCGGCGGAGGGAATATATAAGGTGAGTTCGTCAATGTCGCCTCGCTGTTGCAATACGTCGTAAATGGCACTGGAGGCGGCTTCGCTGACTTCTTCGGACACGAAACTGGTACGACTGAGAAGGAATCCCCGAGAGCGATCGAGTAGGGTGGTGAAGCTGTCGATAACGTCGGCGTCGGTAAACGGCGGCGATACGCGACTGTCTTGGCGATCGTACACGAGGAATTCGTATTCGGATAAATCGATTCCCGTCTCCTGCATCCACTGGCTGCGGTTTTTCATCGCCAGAACGTCGCGGATGGTGAATTCGGTAAACCCGTTGAGAGGCGTTTCGCTGGGTTGGGTTTCCAATTCGAGGAGGTTTCGCAGTCGGATAACTTCGGAAATCGACAAGTCTAACATCCGCGACAGCAAGCGAATGCGATACAGATGGGTGAGATAGCGACCGTCTAAGACCACCGTGGCGGTATCTTCGCCGCTAATGGCCGCCACCATGTTTAACAAGTCGTCTTGGGAAGACACGCGCAGCGAACTCATCAAGCGAGTGCGGATTTCCCGTTGGTCGGACTTGGTACTGTAAACGTCCCAGGACAACCGTTGCGCGAAAGTCCAAGGGGTATCGGAACTCGAGGAATTGAAGAGGTTGTCGTAGGGGGTTTCGCCGTCGCCGACTCCGGTATGTTTGAGGTTCGACCATAGTGCAGTTAGGCGATCGATCTCTGTATCAGTTTCGTTTTTCAGTTGATGCAAACACGCCAGTTCCACTAAGGGAAGCGTCGGATTGCTGCGTCCGCCGTCGGCCAGGTCGGGGAGAAGCATCGGTTTGGCGACGCCGAGGGGTAATCCCGTCGAGGTATTCCAGAAAAAGAGCAATTCGGGGAGATTAGTGTCGGACAATCCATAAAGATTTTCGCGAATCTCCGCTTGCGATCGCACCGCTTCCCAAATGCGAACTTCCGCGATTTGACCGTTGAGGGAATGCGCTTGGGAATCCACAACACTCTCGCCATCGCGGGAAGGGGTGAATTGCAATCCGCCGATATTGAGGGTTGCGGCGGTTCCCCAAAGTTGCGAACCGGGTTGTTTGTCGATAACGCGGCCGTCCAGTAAGGCGCAAAAGGCATCGTCTCGCAGTTCCGACCGACCGTCTAAAATCAAAGCGGCGTGGTGCCAGTGGCGGGGTTGAATGCGTTCGGTGGCGATGCGGCTTCCCTTCCAACCGCTTTCGTCGTGAACGCGGTTGACCCCTTCAAAGTAGAGTTTGCCGCTTTGGATGTAGATACTCAAGCCGCGATCGCGATCGCCTTCTGCATACAGAATTTGACGTTTGGCGGAATTGGGATTCTCGCAGAGGAACCAAATTTCGATCGATCGCAAGGCACGATGTTCGTATTGTTGCGCCTTCATCGCCGGAACGCGAACCTCTCCGAGGCGGTTTTCCGCCACCGGAAGCGTCAACACCGACCGACGCGCATCGAGGAACGCCGTCGGTTCTCCCGGCGTGGGTTTGCGACTCTCGCGAAGTCCCCCCAGTTCCAGGGGTGGAGAGGCGATCGCGTTCGGCGTCGTTTGGCGAGAGTCTACGGTGTTCGTTGTCGCTAAAGGCCACGCCGCCACCAAACCGTCTTCCTCGGCTTTAACTGGACTGTAGGCGGTTTCTCGCAGCGTGTCGGCGGTTTTCGCAACTTCCCAAACCCGCAGGTTTTGCAGCAAACCGCTAAAGCCGCGACCGATTTCCAAAATCAAACCGCTGCGTTGAAGCGTACCGTCGAAGGTTCCTTCCGCTTTCGCCTCTGTATCTATATATAATGTGACGCGATTTCCGCCGACCGCGATCGCCACGTGAGTTAACATCCGCAATTCCACCGCGTCCTGAGTTTCCGCAACGACGCTTCCCAAGGCTTCAAATTGCAGATTTCCCGTCGTCGAAAGTCGCAACTCGAACGCCGTGGAGATATCACCAGTCGCGGGAACTTCTCGCCACCCGGCGATCGATCGCGGTTCCGTCAAACTGTCTACGCGAATCCAAGCTTCGAGGGTAAAATCTCCCTCGGGAAAGGCAAAGTCTGCGGTGGCGAGATACTGTCGCGTTCCGTCGAAGGACAACGCCTGTTGCGGCAGGGGATTCCGTAAAATCGGATAATCGTCAATTTCCGTCCAAATCGGCTGTTCCCGTCCGGGGTCGCTCGTCCAAAAGAGCTGATAGCGGTTGTTGTCTTGGCTGACGCGACTGAGAACGATCGTATCGGCGCGATCGTCGAAAATCCAATACGCCGTTAACGCCGCCAACGTCGCTTGACTCGCCGGAAGCGGACGGTTCCAGTTTTGACGAAGTTCTTCTGGAGTACGGAGAGTTTGCCAAATCCGCACTTCGCCAATCCAACCGTGGAAGTAGCGATCGCTTCCCGTTAACGTCGCCGTATCCCACTGTTGCGCGTAGCCGATGGAGGCTTCCCCAATTCCGATAAACGCGGCCACGTTCTCCCGTTGCGCCACCTGTTCCCCATCGACGAAAATGCGGGCCACTTGCGCGGTGGCGTCGTATTGCCAGGTGAGGTGATGCCATCCCCCCCATCCCCCCTTACTAAGGGGGGCAAGGGGGGATGCCTCGAAAGTGGATTCGACATCGAAGCTAAAGCCGGGTTTTCCGCCGTTGACGCCTAAATTCAACAGCGGCGGATTGTCGATTTCCCCAGTGGTGGCACAGCCTAAGACTGGCATAAATCCGTCCGGTTCGGCCAGTTTCACCCAGGCTTCCACGGTGAAATCGCCGCCTAATTTCAAATCGGTCACGTCGGACAAAATGACGCGATCGTCCTTCCCGTCGAAATACAACGCCGACAGGGAACCGTTCAGCGGCGGCGGGACGGGTTGCCATTTTTCGGCGGTGTTTTCTAACCCGACAACTAACGTCGCGGGGGGAAGCGATTCGCTGGTGTCTTTGAGTTGGCGACCCGCCGAGTCGTCCAAACGCCAGTATCCGCAGAGGTTAGGTTCTCGTCCGCTGAGGTGGTGATCGAACCCGTTTTGAATTTCCTCCGCCGTCCGAACGCCTTGCCACAGCCGCAGTTCGGCGATTTGTCCCGAGGTGACGCGATCGGGATGTTCTGTATCGCTGGCATTGGCGAAATAAGCGTTGAGTTTGTCCGTTAACGCGGCGGACGGCTGAGTTTCTAAAACGCCGTTGTGGTAAATCTGCGAAATTTCGCCGTTATTGCCGTAAACCGCCGCGAGATGCTGCCATTGCTGGGGTTCGTCGGCAAACCAGAATTCGACGGTGTGGGGTTGGGTGAGGTCGATCGCCATCCCCCCATCCCCCCTTCGTAAGGGGGGCAAGGCGATATAGTCGTTGTACCCTTCGAGAACGGGAGCCTGACGCGCCGTGTAGAGGGGAGGACGCGCGGAGACGAAGGAATTTTCGTCGGGATTTCTTGACAAATACGCTTGCTTGTGGTAAAAAGCAGCGTCGAACAGCGTGCGATGTTGCGCGTCCGAGAAAATCCAATAGGTGATTAAGCCGTTTTCGTCTCCCCGCAAACGGCGATCGCGATGTTGTTGTAATTCTGCGTCGCTGCGAACCGTCTCCCAAACGCGAATTTCGTCGATGAAGCCTCGGAAAAAGCGGTCTTGCCAAGTGGCGGCGTTGGTGTCCCACTGGCGAGACACCCCGAAATAGAGAGTTCGGGAAATGGCAACGGGTTCCGCCTCGAGGGTTTGTGCGCTGGTTTGTCCGTCTACCGACAGCGCAAACGTGCCGTCAGCGTAGCGACAAACCACGTGATGCCAGGTGTTCGGCGACAAAGACAAATCGTCGGCGACGAGTTCTCGACCTTCCAGGGTCAAGCGCAATCCGCCGTTTTCCACCGCCAAACTGAAGGCTTCGGAGGTGGGGTCGAGTTTCGGGGGAACGGAACTGACGATGGGATGGGAACCCGTCACGTCCGCTAAGTTGACCCAGGCTTCGAGGGTGAAGTCGCCGCTGACGAAGCCGAAAGTCGTCGCTGGGGGTAAGGCGAGACGGTCGCCGTCGAATCGGAACAGGTTCAAACGGCGTTGCAGCCACTCCCACTGTGCAAAAATTCCCAATTTTAAGTAAACGTCGCCGCCGCCTGCCAAGTTTTGCAAGCGATTCCCCGACCCTTCCTTGATGGGGAGATACAGCAGCAGTCCCGCTTCCGTCCCCGTGAGGTCGGCGTAACGCAACCGCCGCAACTCCGCCAGCGACACCACGCGATTCCACAGGCGAACTTGGCTGATGCTACCGTCGAAGGCGCGATATCCCGCGAGGGTGGCGGCTTCGAGGCGAGAAATGCCGAGGTAGAGACTCTGTAAAGTCCAGGCGGAGACCGTCGTTTCGTAACTGGCGTTGTCGCCGTCGTCCAAATAAAGCTGAGTGGCGACGGTTTGGCGTTGGGAATCCCATTCCCAAGTGACGGCGATGTGATGCCATCCTGCCTCGAAGCTGTCGGGACGGGAGGCCAGGTCGAGGGTTGCGCCGTCGTCCCCTCCCACGGAAAATCCGAGTTGTCCGTCGGCCACATCGAGGCGAAACACCATCTCGTCGCTGGAGGCGTCGAAGAGAATTTTCGACCCGTTGCGGGAAAATTGCGTCCAGAGTTCGATCGATCCGCTGCTAGGGGGAACGTTCGCCGCATCGATAAAGGTTTCCGACCCCACCAATTCCAAGGCGCGATCGACCACGACCCATTTCGCATCGGGGTCATCGTTGCGGCCGGTGGTGAGGGTGGCGGCGTCTCCGACGAGGTTTCCGAGAGTCGTTCCCGAACCTTCCTCGAGGGGAAGGTCTACCAACAATCCGGCGGTGACACCTTGCCAGGGTAACTGTTGCAACTGTTGAATTTCTTCGGCAGACAGCATCCGATCCCAAATTCGCAGGTGGCGCAACTGTCCCTGTAGCGGGTTGTTGCGGACGAAGGCGTAATCGCTGCGGTTGTGACCGACGTAGAGGGTATCGAAATCGGGTTTTTCGCCGCGAATCGGTCGGAAGGCGTCGTCGAGAAAACTCGGTTCGGGAGTGCGATCGTCTAAATAGAGAACCGCGTTGACGTTGCGGCTGGATTCTTGATATTCCCAAACCACGACCACGTGATGCCATTGTGCGGTAAATTCGGCCAGGGACACGCGACTGAGATCGATTTCGGCTTTGAAGTCGGCGTCGCTGACATCTTCGAGTCGGAACCGCAATTTTTGCGCGGCCACATCGAGAATAAAGTATTTGTCGAAGGGTTCGACGGAGGCATCGAATAAAACCTGATTGCGGTTGGGAGAAAATTTCAGCCAAAGTTCGATGGTTCCGGTATCGCGGGGGGTGTAACTGTCGATTTCGATGCGATCGTTGAGTCCGTCGAGTTCTAAGGCGCGATCGATGTCTATCCATTGCGGATCGGGATGGAGAACGGACAAGGCTTTCAGTTGGACGGTTTCCCCAGAAACCACATCGCGAACCTTGGTTCCGGTGGCTTCGTCGAAGGGTAAATAGGTAACTAATCCCGTTTCCGTTCCCTCGAGATCGGCATCTTTTAACCGCTGGAGTTCTGCATGAGAAGGGACAAGGTTCCAGCCTCGCAATTGTGCGATCGCACCGTGGAAGGGTTTGACGCCATCGAGGGTTTCCCCTTGGTTCAATGCCAGATACGGCGTGGCAAATTCTGGTTTGATGCCGTTTCCGAACTGTTGAGAACTGGCTTCGATGTCGTTGACGGACAGGCGAATTCGGGTGACGGCTTCTGTGGCGTCAAACTGCCACGCGATCGCCACGTGATGGAAATTGTCACTTTGGGGAAGTCGCAGGCGATCGATCGTTTCTACTCCCAAGGTGTCGCTGACGGTAAATTGAAGGAATCCCCCGCCAACTTCGAGGAAAAACTTAGCGTTTCCCTTCGAGGAATCGAGAATCACGGCGTCTTCAGACGACCGAAACTGTAGCCACAGTTCGAGAGTTCCCGTGTCTTCGATCGAATACGTAGACAGTTCGATAAAGTCCGGTGTAACGCCAGGGTTGCTGTTAACTACGAGAGCGCCAGATTGACGAGTAAAAGCAGGGATTGCCTCCAATTCCACCCATTTCGAGGCGATGTCTGCGTTGGTTTCAATGACGGCGGAATAGGCGTTTTGAGTGCGATCGACCAGTTGTTTTCGGGGGTCGCGATCGAATATCCAACGCGCCGTTAAATTGCCAGTATCTAACCGAGTTTGATTCCAGAATTGCTGAATTTCTGCCTCGGTTCGCGGCGTTTTCCAAACTCGAAACTCGGCGATTTCTTCTCCAGAAGCACCTAAATTCAACAGTTCCGATTCTGCAATTCCCGACGCCACAAACTCTTCACTGGCGACGGTTCCATCGACAAACAGGCGATGCGTCTGAGTGGCGTTGTCGTAACGCCACGCCAAATGATGCCATTGGTTGGGATTTAAAGAACTCGTTGAAATGAAGTCTTCTCCGGCAATTTGAAGGTTGACTTCTCCGGTTTCCGTCAGTTTCCAAACGACCGTTTCACCGGACAAAATCGGCAAGTCGGCGACGAAGGAACTCACCCGCAGCCAAATTTCTAATGTAAAAGAGCGATCGATTAAATCCAATTCGGCGGCGTTTGGTAAGCGAACGAACTGAGAATTTGCCAGTTTCAACACCGTATCGGGGAAAACTGGTAAACTCCCGGCATCTTGCCATTTCGTCGTAATATCGTCGGGTCCAACGTAGAGGTTTCCGTGAAGTCGATTTGGGGTGCGATCGGGAATTTCCAGCCCTCGGTCAGATTGCGAAACATACTTCGGTCCGGCGTGGTTGCTGACGCTGCGTCCGTAATCCTCCGTCATCGGAAAATAGCCCAGCAAATTCTCTTCCGAATGGGGTGGAATGTGGCGGTGATGGTAACGAGTGATGGGATTGGTAATGTCTTCTTCAGAAATGGCAATTTGCCAAATTCGTAAATCGGAAATTTGACCGGAAAAACCGTAATTTTCCTCGGGAACGTCGCCAGAAAAGCGAGTCACCATGTCGTCAGGAAGTCCGCCGAGGCAGCTATTGCCAATCGGGTCGAGTCGGAAACCGTCGGTGATTTCACCCACGCGATCGCCATTTAGATAAAATCGATATGCAATGCCGTTTTCTGCGGTTTCGTCGTAAATTAGCGTGAAATAGTGCCACTGATTCGCTGAAATTCCGCTCCGTTCTAAAGTAATTTCCCGTTCGATAGGATTGCCACCAAACGCGGCACACCAAGCGTAAACGACGAGATTTCCAGAGGTTAAATACACGCTAATCCCAATTTCGCGATCGCCTTGACTAAACAACAATTGCGGCGTCGCAGCGTCGGGATTTTCCGCCTTAAACCAAAACTGAAGGCTGAACTGTTCCCAATGTCCGAGTCCGTAGCGTTTGGGGTTTTGTAGCTTAACTGGAGAGCGATTCGGCGCAAAATTCAACACATACGCCGTTTCGCGAACCGGGTTCGGTAAAATCACCTCGTCTCGCGTCACCATTTGGGGTTGATAGGTTTCTAAAATACCCCCAGGAGACAAATGGTTAAAATTGAAGGTGCGATCGACCGTTTGAACCTCTTGAGGATTCGGTTCGTCCAACCGCCAATAGGCGACTAATCCCGGTTCTGTTCCCACCAAATGATGGTGCATTGCCGTCCGCAATTCGTCCTCACTGCGAACCCGATTCCAAATCCGAACCTCTTGCAGAACGCCGTGTAAATAGTTATCGGAGAAATCGCGACCGAGATAGAGTAAATCTCCCGCCGCTGCTAACGTGGAAACCGTCAAATTGGGACTTCCCACCACTGTCCCGTTGAGATACAGCGTGACTCCCGACGCATCCACTGTTGCGGCTACGTGAGTGAGCGTATTGAGAGAAATCTCTTGCGTCGAAACCACATCTTGGTTTAGCGACGAACTGCTAAACACCAGTTGGTTTTGAGCGTTAATCCAAAGTGCATATTGAAACTGATTCTGCGTCTCGTCTCCCTTGTACAAAATCGGGTGAATTCCCGACGTTTGAATCGACACCCAAGCTTCCAACGTCAAGGTGTTTGAATCCAAATTCTCCACCCGTCCGCCAACGTAATTATCGCGGCCGTTGAAGTGGTAGGCGTAAGTGGAAATCGGTCGAGGAAGGGGAGTCAACGCCAAATCGCCGTCTACCCAAATCGGCGTCGAATGGTGGCTGTCTCCCCCGAGAATTCCGGGGTGTCGCGGTTCGACAACGGCGTAATCGCGAACTTGCAAATCGGGACTTTCCACTAACGGCCAGTAGGCGATGAGGTTGCTTTCTCGTCCGTGACAGCGTTTGAAACGGTTTTCGGCAATGTTTTCAGCCGAAAGTACCCCATTCCAAATACGAACTTCTGTGAGTTGTCCGGTAAAAAAGGAATTGTTAAAGTCTTTCCCCAGCCGAATTTCAAGATTGTCGAAATTCTGAGGGTTGCGAGAAATCGGAATCGGCTTGTCAAGCGACCAGGTACTATCTAACACCCCGTTAATATAAAATTTCAGTTGATAGTAATTGCCGCTCTTTTGATTGACCGTAACCGCCACGTGACTGAATGCCGCAAACGACAGCGTCCGTTCTCCAATCAGGTTTAAGCCGTTCGGTTCTTCGGCGGCTACCAAATCGTTCGACACTTCTGTAAACGGATAGTTTCCAGAATCTCGAATGAAATCTTGCCAATTCGACTGCGTGGGGTCTCCTAAATGGCTAAAAAATCCCAGTTTTCCCTGCGGCGTAATCCAGAACAAAAACTGCGTCAACCCATCGGGACTTCCTTTCGCCACAATCGGATTTACACCGGATTTGACGGGTAATACCCAAGCCTCGAGAGTCAATTCTTGCGGTTGCAAATCTCCCGCGTTGGCGACCGACACGAAGTCGTTAATGCCATCAAACCGCAATACTTTTTCGGCGGTTTCTTCCCCCTGTAACGTGCGAATTCCCCAATCGAGATCGGTAAACGACCAACCAAGTTTTCGAGAAAGTTTCAAAAATCGATAGATGCGATCGAGTTTTAAAGCCGTCAAATTGACCAAGCGATCGAACGTCTCGCCAATCTCGATATAAAGATACCCTTCTCCATCTCCCGTCTTGTTAATAAAAAACAACCGAGACAACCCCGCCAAAATTTCATCGTTGCTCAAATCTAAAAAGAGCAACTGATTTAATTCCTCCCGAGACAACCCCGTTTGTTGCAGGAATACCGACACATCTTCGATGCTCCCTTCTCCCCGTTCGTCGGTATCCACACCGTAAAAATCATCGAGAACCGTTTTATCTACAATTTGAGATTCAACCGTGGCGTATTCCCGAGGCGACAACGCCAACATTTCCCGTGCGATTTCCGGTTCCACGACCCCAAACAACCGATAAATTCCCTGCAAATCCAGCTTCAGTTGTTTGAGATACAGCCGAATTTCTTCTAACGGCAAATGGAACGGCAGCGTCATGGGAAACGTCGCCGCTTCCACCACTTCATAGGGAGACGTCTGATTGTTGCGAAGGATGTCTTCTAAAACTTCGTTCACCAGGTCGATATAGGGAATTAAATTATAGGTATTGTCGCAATCCAGGGGTATTTGAAACAGACGCGGCTGTCGCTCTTCCAAAGCATGACCGCGAGGCAGTTCCTCTTGGGGAATATGGGTTTCGATAAACCGCAGTAAATCTACGAAATAGGCCGCCGGGCCGAAAATAGACCGACAGGCATCGCAGTCTAAATAGTCTAAGTTTCCAAAAATGCGATCGTAGCTGGGAATCGATTGTTGATGGCGGATAAAGGATTCAGGAATTTGAATGTTATTAAATAATCCGTTGCGAATCGATAGAGACGCCACGGTATCCTTAATATTTGCCCACAGCAAAACCACCCGTTCCCGCACTCGTTCCGCTTCGCGATACACCTGCCGTGCCTTGCGAGCATCGCCGTTAAAATCAGCTTGGTAAATCTCAACAAACCGCTCTTCCGAAAACGAGAGAATTTGTTCGACGGTATTGAGATCGGGATGACTTTCTTTAAAGGATTCCAGCAAATCAAACGAAAACAGAGTTTTGATAGCAGACATGAGTAAACCTCGTGATGTTTTCTGTGTTGTATATTTGGGGAGTATTTGGGTCGGTTGGGTTGCGTTTCACTCCACCCAACATCGGCAAATTCTCTAAAAATAGAAAACCTTTAATACATTGACAAAACCTTTTGAGATGGGGTCTGTTGAGTTTCACTCCGTTCCACCCAACCTACAGCCTACCGCCAGATATTTCTAAATGGTGTTGTGGCGGCGTCGCTCCGCTTCCGACGCACTGGCTTGCATCACCTCCTCCTCAACATCTTCTTGTTCCTGTTTTTCATCCGAAACATCTGCGTCCGAATCCAATGGCTCTTGTAACTCAGACACTTGTACCCCTCCAACCAATCGGTCATCTAAAACAGGATTGTCATCGTTATTTTCACTCCGTACATCGTTGTTGTCGTCGTCGCGATCGCTCGGTTTCAACTGCGAGCGATCGAACCGCCGAATTTCATTGTTTAAATCCCGAAATCGATGCAACCGACTTCGCAGTTGCGATCGCATTAACTCCTGTCGCTGCGTATGCAGTTCGATGGCAATCAAAATCCCCACTGCAATCAAAATTGCCGTTTTCATGTCCGTATTGAGGGAAATCGTAAAACTGCCCCCCGATGACGATTCCGAACGGTCGAATTTCGAGGCAATATCATCAGAAAATCCCCGCGTTTGTAAGCGAACCGACGCCGAATTTGCCGTTCTATCTTCTGAGGATTGCTGAATGCGACGCTCGAACTGTCCCACCCGCCGCGACACCAAACCGCTGGGGATTTCCTGACGCCGCTCGATTTGACCCCGCCGCTGGTTCACCAATCCCGCTTGAATTCCCCGCGAGGAGCCTTCTTGAGCCAATCGCTCGAATTGCGCTACCCGCTGCGACACCAAGCCGCTGGGAATCTCCCGCAATCGCTCGAATTGTGCCACTCGTTGCGACACCAACCCTGGCGGAATTCCTCGCCTCGCGGTTTCCCGATTAATTCCTTCAAAAAAGTCGATTCTTCGGCGAACCAAGCCATTAGGAATTCCCCGCGAAATTGCTCTCGACTGTCCTTCAAAAAACGCCACCTGTCTGGCAATCCCAGGACTGACAGTTCTAAAGCCGTTGTCATCGGTATAGCGAACCGGATTGTTGCGAACGAATTGATAGAGATTTAACCCGTCCACCGGCCCCGCCAAATCGGGACTGAGCCAGCGTCCCAACCAGGGAACGTAATATCGCGTACCGTAACTGTAAAACTGCGTAACTGAATCCCGTTCGCGTCCGCCGTATCGATAGCGTTTTCGCTCCACTTCCTGTTGGTTTTGTCCTGCAATTAACGCCGTTCCCCCAAAGGGATAGTATTCTTCATAAGTAATCACGTTGCTGTTGTCGTCCAGTTCTAAAGAAACCGACCCTTGATGGTTTCCCAGTTGAAATCGTAGCTGTGGATTGCGATTTTGTCCGAAGGGTAAAACCGTCCAGCGATGGGCAATTGCTACCCGTTCTTGTCCGTCGCTCACTGTCACCGTGGTTCGCTCTTGCGTGACGCGGTTTCCCCGACGAGTTCGCTTGATTTCGTACTCGCCGAAATAGAAGGTTTCGTCAATTTCGATCTGTCCGCTGACGAGTCGTTCGTAAATTTTCCGAACTCGCTGGCCGTCCGCGTCGTAAACGTAATATTCGCGATCGCTCGTTCCGGTATTTCGCTGAACCACATCTACCGCCGCCAGTTGGTTGCCAAAGTCCCACACCAACGCGGGTAAACTGTCTAAATAGACTAAATTTCCGTTGGCGTCGTAAGTGGAAGATTCATCGCGATCGCGATAAATAAAGCGGTTTGATGTCTCGGAAATTAAAATGTCTCGCGTAAAGGAATTTCCGTTAGCTAAATGTTGAATTCGCGTGAGATTTCCCGCCACATCGTAAGTAAACCGCCGCCGGTAATTTTGCACCGCTTGACGGTCGTTGATATTCGGCGAAACGTTTAGAAATTGCGCGTAATCGGGAAGTTCCGATTCTGTGCGATTCCCATACAACCCCGGATGTTCTCGTCCGCTGGCGGACCGCAGTTGATAGAGTGCGTCGTAGGTGTAATCCTGTAACGGTTCGACGAGTTGGTTGTTGCTAAAAATAGCCTCCTGAGAGCGATCGCGAATTCGGGTAATATTCCCGCTGGGGTCGTAGGTATATTCGACATCCTGCAACCGCCGATTGTCTCCCGTTCGACGACTTTGTAACGTCACCAGTTCAAAGGTTTGCAAATCGTACTCGTAGGTGGAAATCGTACCGTTTCCATACACTAATCGTTCCCGCTGGTTGCGAGGGTTATATTGAATCTCAGAAATAATCGATTGTTCGCCGTCCCTATCTTGTAGTGAAATCCCGCTCAACCGTCCCGATTCGTGATAGCTGTTCGACACCTGGCGACCGTCGGGATACACCGTTTGAACCAGTCGAGTTAAGGCATCGAACTGACGGGATATCGTCAAGGTTTCGTCGCTCAAAGTAACGGTATCCGACCAATTTGGCTCAGTCTCGTACTCCTCGCGAAACTGTCGCTGCGTTTGCAACCATTGACCGTCAATGCCGTACAGAGAAAAATCTAACCGTCCGGCGCGATCGAAATGCGTAATAATATTACCCCGCAAATTGCGATCGCCGTCCGGGTCGTTTTCTTCACCGTAGACGATGCGTTCGACTTGATGGTTTAACCCGTTCCCATCAACCCAGGTTGCAATGGGTCGAGATAGTGCGTCGTAATGACTAGAAATATGAAAACCTCGACTGTCCCACCGCTGAATCGCATCGCCACCGGCGTTATACAAAACCCAGTGGGTTCCGTTATCCACGCCAACCTGTTTTAACGGCTGTCCCGCCATGTTGTAATCCACTTCAAAGTTGAATAAATCCCGACTTCTCAATCGCGGGTCTTGCAGCCGAATTCGATTTCCTAAAATATCGAATTGAGTATAACTTTGTAGCGGCTCTCGGTCTAAATCGACATATTCCAACACCCAAAACGCGCGACCCCAAGCATCTAACCGTTCTTCCGTTACCGTATTGGCGTGTTGTGCCGCTTTATCCAATGCGTCCTGTGCGTCAGGAGACAAGCGATCGTTACTTTCTTGATAGTAAGAAGACTCGAGAATCGTATCGTTAGCATCTTCTCGAACCACCGACCAGGCACTATATTGAGTTCGGGTCAAATAGCCTTTCGGCAGGTCGACTCGATAAACGCGACCGAGGGGGTCGTAATGACGAATTGCCGTCACGCCGTATTCTGTTAAAACCCGTTCCGGTTGATAGCGAGGACTGGCAGAATAGAAGGGTTCGTACTGTTTAACGACGGCTCCTTTATTGTTGTAAACCGTCCGTCCGCTGGTAATCCAACGGTTTTCGGATTCCACCGTGGACGCCGTTCCGTCGCCGTTGACAATTAACGCTTCTCCCGGTTCGGCTTTGCGTTTTTTCTGCAAACTGCGTCCGAATCCGTCGGAATAGTCCAACATAATTTGAAGCGAACTGTTTTCGTCGTCGCTGAGATAGCGATCGCGATGGAGATTCACCGCGTAAACCGGTTGTCGTTCCCGTTCCCACGCCAGTAAATCGTAGCAAAAGAAACTCGTCGCCGTTTGAATATACGTCTCGGGGTTGTCTAAAATTTCCTCTAAAGAGGCTTTGGAAACAATGCTATAATTTTGAATCGGTAAATCGCCGCGACGAACGCCGTTTTCGATGCCGTAACGACTGACCACTTGCACGTTTCCCAGTTCGTCGTACAGGTATTCTGTTGTATTGTTATTGATGTCAATAGCAACGCTAGGCTTGAGCGTTCGATAATCGAGTTCGACTCGATTTGTTAGGCTTTGCGTGTCGCTTAGCTTGGCTTCTGTAGCGACAATAGACAGATAGTAACTGTCGTAACTGGCGATGGTTTCTGTTCCGAATTGGTCTACAAAGCGAATCGGTTGAAAAAACTGCGTTGAATCGCCATAATACGCCGTTATACCACTGTCGAAATAATAGATGCGATCGCTCGCCGTTCGCCTTTGACTGCGAAACCCGCCGCCGTCGCTATCGGTACTCAATAACTTCTCGTGAAGGCGGTTCGGGTCGAAAGCATTGAATAAAGATTCAATTTGACCGCGAGACCCCACAGCGGTCGCCGTATACCCCAGCAACCCTCGCCATCCCGCCTCGCCGACGGGTAAAATCTCCGTTTGTGCGTCGTTCCAGTAGCGATACTGTTTCCAGCCAATTAACCGCGTTCCCACTCCCGTTATAACGCGATCGAAATCCAAGGCGGTTTCCTCCGGTTTGGGATAGGAATTCTCGATATCTTCTCCCGTCAAATACCCACTTTGAGACAATCCCCCCAATTCAAAGGTTTGGTATTCCGTGGGAAGTCCCAATCGATAACGGTTTTCCGTGAAATTTAAAAAGGTTTGATAGGTATAGATTCCTTGAGTTTGTTGCGGGTCGGGATGTCCATTTTCCCGCCGTCCGTAAGCAATCGTTGCACTGCGAAGAACGTTTCCGTAGGCGTCGTATTCTAAATAAAACTGATGGCGAATTCGGGGATCGTCGGGATTGCGATCGTACTGATAGGTAATCGCTTCTCGGTCTAACGCAAAATATACCGAATATCGCTGAGTTTCAATGGGTTGAATCAGCCGTAAATTGTAGGCATATTCCTTCACTGAATAGGGACGATCGCTAACTCCCGGTCGGTCGTCGTCTGCGTAGACTTCTTCTCGTAAAACCTTCCCCCGCAAGGCTCGATAGGCGTCTTGAAAAATGCGGGTTTCTCCTTCCGGCGTTTCAAACTGACTGTCTTCCAGTTCTAAAGCATTTTTATCGCCGCGATAATACTCTTGCGCAAACTGTCGAGAGAGCGTATCTTCCCGTTCGGCGAGTCCCGTGTGATACCAAGTTTTGGTATGAATTGGCGGTACGTAAAGGTCGGACTCCAGCAATTCAAATTCTCTATCTTCCCCAAACTGCTCGAACCCTTGACTGTCCCACCGTTCCACCAATCCAAACCCGGCAAATTCCCGCTCTCGGAAGTCGTAACCACCGTGGTGGTAGGCGTAACATTGCACCTGTTTCGACTGAGCAATCAAATCGAGAGTTTCTGTTTTTTCCACCACTTGCACCGGAAAAGGAAGCTGTGTCAGCCACGGATTTCCCAACTGACGATCGCGCAAATAAAATTTCGTCGATGAAGCGTATTGAATCCGCGTCAACGCTCCCCGATGGTTGTCGATTTCCGTCAACAGATGGGGTTTGATTCCTCCGGTAAAATCGTAAAACTGATGTTGAATCTCCTGCGTTCCGTAGGAAAAGACAAAACAAGTGGTTCCGTTCCCGAGAACGTCCGCCAGTTGCACGCGACAGAGGGGATGATAGGGAGACGGGAGGGGAATTTGAATCGGTTCGCTCAAACGATTTCCGCTTTGATTAAAATAGACATCAATCTGACGAGAGCGGACGTAAATTAAATCGCTAGTTCCCGAACCGTCGATGTCTGCTAAAAACAGCCGAGAAGCATCGAACGTTTCGTCAAAAATTGGCGAGTTTTCTATCTCAATGGCGTTGCCAAATTTCCCGTATCCCAAATTCGGCCAGTACGTCACCCGTCCGTTGCGAATCCGAACGCGATCGCTCAAGCCGTCGCCGCACATATCCGCCAAAACAAGCATTTCATCGGCGGGAACCGTGGCTTCTCGCATCGGTAAATCGGCATTTCGCAACGCCGTTATCGCCGGAAGATGACCCGCTTGTCGAACGCCGGGATAAACTTTCACTCGCTCTTCTTCAAAGATTAAAATATCGGGGAATCCGTTGCCAGTGACATCGGAAAATTCCGCTTCGGAATTGAGGCGATCGAACGGAACGCTTTCAAAGTCTTTCCACCCCTCCCAACTGTCTTCAGACGCCAATTGATAGAACCCCGAACGGTGGTGCGATCGCACGTTTAACCAAGTCCACAATCCCGCCGTAATGCTGTAATTCAACGGACTTCCAGGATGATTTCGTTCGATAGGAAAGGCGGGTAACACTTCCGGAAGTCCGTACTGTCCCGCTCCTTGGGGACGCCAATACATCGTCGTTCCGTTGCGATCGAACAACACCCCAGAAATCCCTTCCCCGTACAAATCCAACAGTTGATAATCGTCTTCGTCGAACTGACCTGGTAAGGAATTTTGCTGCTCTACAGACAGGGGTTGAAACTGATGTGCTAACGGGTCGTAACTGGAATATTGAAAACTGACGGGAGGCAAGGATTTCGCCGCATAACTGCCATCGAAATTTCTCCGATATCCCACCTGTTCTACTTTTTGAAGAAAGCTCAAAACTGGCGATTCGTCGTAAGAGAGTTTAAAGGCTCTCACCAAACTGTCTCGAACCCCTAACTCCGCTTCAAAATGATGGAAAACTAAGATATTTCGACAGAGGCGATGAGTGCGAATTTCAAATCCAGCGCGATAGTCTGAAAAGGGGTCGCGTCGCGGTTGCCAAACTCCCGTCGGCGCGATCGAAATTTTGGTTAAATTCTCGAGGTCGTATTCCCCGTAATCGAAGATGACGCTAAAGGAATACTGCTCGTTTCCTTGGGAGTCGAAAAAATTGCCGTATTGAATTCGCTGCAAGTATTTTTGACTCGGCTTGCTGCGATTATTCTCGAACAAGTGCGTTTCAACGTTGGCGTTATCTTCAGATTTGTAAAAATAGCAAATTTTATTTCCATTGACATCTTTGGTTTCTTCTAAAAGCCAAGTAAATACCTGCCTCGGATTTTCAGGATTGGCAATTTTTGCACTTGGCGATCGACCGTAAACATTGACAATACCATCTGGCGTTACAACTCGCCAATAACTATCGCTGTCTACCTCTCGCGTCCAGCGTTCTATTCGCAAAAACCGACCTTCCGTCCGCGTTCGATACCGCTGAACTCCGTATGTTTGAGCATCTTCTTCATCGGTTCGCGTGAATTCCTCCAGCGTCCAACCGTCCTCTTGTTGCACGAGGGCTGGAACTAAATATTCCGCATTGGAGAGAACAAACTCGTCCTTTTCTGAATAATTTGGCAACCGTTTTTCCGTGCGTCTAGAAATATTAGGAACTGAAAAATTGAACCCCAACCCGAAGATTCCCTGAGAACCTCCCGAATTGTAAATCAACTTCAAATCCGGTTCCAACCCTCTCGCCGCAGGCGTTTCAAACGGCAACGAAAAACTTCCCGACCCCGTAAATGGCGTGGCTTGAAACGTTTCGCCAATTGCCTTAATCGAACCGCCGCCCTTGGGAAGTTGGACGCTCGGAATTTCAATTTTCGATCGCGTTTGTGGCATCGTGAATAACTCGATACGATACTCTTACGAAATAGGGCATTGCAATCCAACCGGAAACCCAATCCAATCTTCCGGCGTAAGTTGGGATTTGCCGTTGTCACCCAACCGATTCCTGCTCGAAATTTTTGTTTTAAATCTGTGAAACTTGCCCGAATGCAAATCTTAAAAATTGCTTAAAAATTGCCTTCGATCGCGTTGCAACAGCAGACAACCGACAAGCGATATACGATAGTATGGCGTTCGCCTCACAACCCATCTAAAGCTGATTCAGTTGTTGCTGTGTTTGTTGGTGCTTCAACGTAATTTTAGATACAGACAAATTTCTCAGTGATTTCTCGGATATCGCGATTCTAATCGCGCTAAATTGATTTTGGCTCGGATTGTAAAGGTAATGTAATAATTAGAAATACAGCTTAACGTCCTACCAGAATATCTCAACCCCCAATCACTGTATAATGACGTAAAATCGCCTACCGGAGCCTTGGAAGCCACAAAAAATCCTACGGCTGCCGTGCTTCGCTCTACACCCGAAAAAGCGCGAAATTTTAAAAAATTCCAATTGTCTAAAATTCAATCCAAACGTTTTACAATACGGCAATCAGAAAAAATTACAACTATATTCCTGTAAAATCATACAAACAGAACCCATCGATTTCAGCCGAATTTCAACTCCCTCGATATCCCAAATCTTACTGTTGCGATAAAAACCGTTTCACTTCCTCCGCCGTCGGTTGAGCGGCGATCGCACCGGGTTTCGTCGCCGTCAATCCCCCCACCGCACTGGCGTACTCCACCATTTCTCGCGCCGTCTCCCCATCCTGCAACGCCTCGACCCCCCGCAAGCAGAGTTGATGGACGAATCCCGCCGCGAAGCCGTCCCCCGCTCCCGTGGTATCCTGCGCCTGCACCGAAAACGCTGGAATATCCCCAGAAACCTCACCGAAACAGTAAGAACAGCCGCGACTGCCTCGCGTCACCAACACCCCACTAACCTGGGGCAGATGTTGCGCCACCGCCGCCGCTTCGGGAGTGTCGAACAACCATTGAGCTTCGTCGTCCGAGATTTTGAGGAAATCCACCGTTTCGATAGTCGATCGAATCTTCGCCTTCGCCGCCTCCAGATCCTGCCAGAACACCGGACGCCAGTTCACATCGATGAGAACCCGAACACCGTGTTTCTGCGCCAGTTCTCGGGATTTGGCCATCGCCGCCTCGCTGTCGGGATAGGCCATTTCCAGGGTTCCCGTCACCAGAAAATCCGCCGACTCGAAGAGGGATTCCGGCAACGCCGACGCCTTCAAATGAGTGTCGGCAAACTCGCGGGTGTCGAACTCCCCAAACCCGGCAAACTCGCGATCGCCGTCCGTCGTCCGCACCACGTACACCTGTCGCGTCGGTGCTGTGGGGTGTCGTTGAATTCCCGTGCGATCGACCCCCACATCTTCTAACAATGCCACCAAGCGATCGCCCGGTTCGTCTTCCCCGACACATCCGACGAAACCCGCCGAAGTCCCCAGTTTCACCAACGCACAGGCGACGTTCGCCGGGGCGCCACCGGGGTACGGCGTCCAAGATTCTACCGCTTCGTAAGGTTTGCCGATTTGGTTTGCCAAACAATCGAAGAGAATTTCACCGAGACAGAGAACGCGGGGAGAAGACATTTTAATTGATGATTGACAACGAAGTCGGTAGTCGGTAGGATGCGTGACTTGAAAAACGGGGTTGAACTCGTGCTTACCGATAACTCGTCACGCACCGCTTACTGTAAAGCTACGCCAAAATATGGAAAACAGACAACGTTAGACGCGAAACCCGAGAAGCGAAATGTCTTATCTGGTCATTTACGACGGCAACTGTAACCTGTGCGTGACGTTGGTGCAGTTGCTGGAAAATCTCGACGGCGGAACCCGCTTTCGCTACGCTCCTATGCAAGAGGAAACCTTGCTCGATCGCTACGACATTACTCCCCAAGGGTGCGAGTTAGGGATGATTTTACTCGATCGCGACAACCCCGATCGACGCTGGCAAGGGAGCGACGCCGCTGAGGAAATTGGCCAACTCCTCCCCGGCGGCGAACTGTTCGTCTCCGCCTACCGCCAGTTACCGGGGTTGAAACCCACAGGCGATCGCCTCTACGCACAGGTTCGCGATAACCGTTATAGCTGGTTTGGCAGACGCCAAGCGACCTATCGATCGAAATATCCCCTCGTTGGAGATGAGGAGATGAGGGGATGAGGGGATGATGAGGGCAGATCGTTGAGAATTTCTCCCCCTCTCGGGAATCTCTTCAACGCCGACTCTTGGGATCGAGGGCGTCTCGTAACCCATCGCCGATAAAATTAATACTCAACACCGTCAGAAAAATTGCCAAACCCGGGAAAATCGCCATGTGGGGGGCCGATTCTAAATAGTTCTGCGCGTCGAACAACATTCGCCCCCAAGTGGGAACGTCCGGCGGAAACCCCAATCCGAGAAAACTCAACGTCGATTCAATGAGAATGGCACGTCCGACGGCTAACGTCGCTGCAACGATCGCCGTTCCTAAAACGTTCGGAAATAGGTGAACCCAAATTAAACGACTCGGCGTCGCTCCCAACGCACGGGCCGCCGCTACGAAGTTCGTTTCTCGCAACGAGAGAAATTCTGCCCGAATCAACCTCGCCACTGACATCCAGTTCAGGCTACCAATCACCACCACGATGAGGACAAACACCCCCAATTCCGGGCCGGCGATCGCTTTGAGAGAATCGCGAAACAAATAGACAATTAACAGCAACAAGGGCAGTTGCGGCAACGCCAAAAATAAATCCGTCACCCGCATTAACAGTCCGTCGAGCCATTTTCCATAAAATCCCGCGATCGACCCCACGAAAATCCCCAATCCCATCGACACCAGCATCGCCGCCACTCCTACCGACAGCGAAACGCGGCCGCCCCACAGAATCCGGGCCAGTTGGTCTTGTCCTAAATCGTTGGTTCCGAAGGGATGTTCCCAACTCGGCGGAAGACTCGATCGCCCGAAATCGATTTCATCGATCGGGACATCGTACAGCAGCGGTCCAACGAGGGTTCCGAGGACGATCGCCACCAACACGATCGCCCCAAACACCGCCATGCGATCGCGGCGAAACCGTCGCCACGCATCTCCCCACAGGGTTCGATGGGGTCTTTCGTTCACAGCAACTTGAAGGGACAAGGGGACGTTTCCGTGAAAAAGAACAAGGGAAGAGCGATCGCGGGTTCTTGGTTCCTGCGATCGACTCTCAACTCTCAACTCTCAACTCTCAACTCTCAACGATCGACTGTTTCCAACGATCGAGTTGCTTGAAGGGTTTGGGATTGAACACCGCCCAGGCGTTCAATCCCAAACACAGACTGGCTAAGGCCAGTAAAACGAAGGTGGGAACGCGCACCACGCCGACGGCGAACCAAGTCCAAACGTGCAGAACCATCGCCACCGCCAACAGACTGGCAATTCCCCCAGACATCCACCGCAGCCCGGCCGATCGATCGATCGCCGCCAGTACCATCGTCGCCGAAGTGGCCAACAAATTACTCGGTACCAACACCGCACAAATGCCAATACAGTGAATTCGCGACAACTCCGCTAAAGTGGCTAAATCGAAAACAGAATTCAACATACAGTCCTCACGCACGCTGTTTTTTACGGTATCTTGTCTATCAGGGGAAAGCTAGACTCAAAAGGAAGACCAGCAACAAATCTTCACGGCCACTCGGCCAAATTTCGATCGAACTCCGACAGAGACAACAAACGCACGCGATCGCTCCCCCTCGCAGTTTGTCGCATCCCCTCCGTGTTGTACCCCCAATCAGCCAGATACAGGCGCAGGTGGCTTAAATCCCCTTGACTGGCCACCAATTGCAACGTTTTCAAACGGTCTTCCACGAACCAAATTCGCGACTGGGGGTCTTTCTCCACAAAATCCCGTAAAATCTCGTATTTCGGACGTTTGACCTCCTTTCCGAACAGTTGCCCCTCTGCCAAAGTGACACCCTGTTGTTGCAAGAGCGATCGCACGAACCGCCCTTCCTTCGTCGTGATAATAACCCAAGGCATCCCCCGAGACTGCCACCGTTGCAACCGTTCCACCACACCCGGATAAAACCGATGCAGCGACAACCAGCCCTCGAGGTCTTCCGCAATCCATCGATCGCGCACCCCGTCCACCGCTTCCGCCAAATCCGACACCGCCCAGCTTTCCTCAGCCACCAAACGGCGACAGAGTTCCGGCCAGTGTTGCAAAATCCGCCCTTCCTCAATACCGCCCAGCCTGGCGTGCAACACCACGGGCATTTCCCACCCCGTTTCCACCACCGGACGCAGGCGATAGAAACTTTCCGCCAACCCCGGCGGCGGCGTCTCGTCCCTCGGGTTGGCAATCAGACAATAGGCTTTCCAAGCCGTTTGGAAATATTCCACCAATCCGTTACAGACAACGCCATCGAAATCGAGGGCGAGTAACGTCGGCGTTCGATCGATCGTCGACATGGGAAAAACTCAGAAACGCTCCATACAAACCCTTTCACACTCCACGAATTCTTGATTTCCGTCAATCGTTAGCAGTTACGCACTCCTCGATCGAGAAACCCGGTTTTTCGTAGCGACCTTCGCGCTGAAACCACGGAATCTCGTCACCAACCGGGTTTCTGCAAAAGTCTTAAATCATCAAGTTTCTTAAAAGTTCCCTGGCTTTAACCGGGTGAGGTTTTTACAATACTAAGGAAACGAGTCGATTTCCACCGCCCAAACGACGACGAAACCCAACCTCCCAAACCCTCGTCGGTTGCCCTCGGCGACACTGAGATCGACTACAGGGGTGCGCGATCGCCAAAAAACGAGAGTGTGAATTCAAACGAGAGTGTGAATTCACTTGATACGATCGAATAAACCGATCCGTCCAACGTTTCCTGTTTCCTGTTTCCCCGTTTGTCGAGTTGTGCTGACGCACGGGCTGCACGATCGGAGACAATGGCAATAGATCCTGCAAGCGTGCGTCACCATGATTTTTTGTCTCAACCCCGACTGTTCGCACCCCCGAAACTCCGACGACGCAACTCACTGCCTCAGTTGTGGCACTCGCCTCAAACTCCGAAACCGCTATCGCCCCACCAAACCGCTGGCACAGGGGGGGTTCGGTCGCACGTACCTCGCAGTAGACGAAGATCGGCTCAACAGCTTCTGCGTCATCAAACAACTGTTACCCCAGGGAACCGCAAGCGACGCCACCCCCAGTACCCACGAAAAAACCATCGAACTCTTTTACCAAGAAGCCGCACAACTGTCCCTTCTCGGCGAACATCCCAACATCCCCACCCTGTTCGCCTTTTTCGAGGAAGCCTCTCGCCTGTACCTGGTTCAAGAATATATCGACGGTCAGACCCTCTGGCACGAACTCGAACAAAACGGCGCCTTTAGCGAAGCTCAAATCAAAGAAGTTCTCGTCCAGTTACTCCCCGTGTTGCGCTTCGTTCACCGACACCACGTCATCCATCGCGACATCACCCCCGTCAACATCCTACGTCGCCAAAAAGACGGACGGCTGATGCTCATCGATTTCGGCGTTTCCAAACAACTGACGCAGGACGCCATGTCCGAACCGGGGACGAAGGTGGGCACCGTGGGTTACGCTCCCCTCGAACAACTGCGAAGCGGCATCGCCTATCCCGCCAGCGACATTTACAGTTTGGGCGTCACCTGCATTCAACTGTTGACCAACGCTCGCCCCGATACCTTGTTCGACCCCTTAAAAGGCTGGCGGTGGCGGGACAAACTGGCCTCGCAACACCGATCGATCGGGTCTCGACTCGGATATATTCTCGACAAAGCCATTCAAGAGCAACTGATCGATCGATACCAGTCCGTCGATGAAATCGTTCGCGACATCAAACGCCCCGCCTCCAAAAAACCCGCTCGCCATCGGCGCGTGAAAAAAGCCGTCGCCACCGGAAACCCCACCCGCGACAGACTTCCCGCAACAGAGATCGAACCCCCATCGGGTCAAGCGCGATCGACCACGCCCCAACCCCTACCGCCTCGTCCGTCCCGTCCCCGACCCTCCGATCCCCCTCCCACAGTACGGGAAGCGAACGTCACGCCGATTTCCCACGCCCCGCCTCTTCCCACCACCAAAGGTTGGCACTGCGCCTATACCCTACCGGGTCCGACCTCGCTCATCACCTCCGTCGCCATGAGTCCCGGCGAACAGTGGGTGGTTGGCGGATGTTTGGACAACAGCATCTTGGTGTGGAACCTCCGCAGCCACCAACTGCAACATACCCTCCACCAACATCGGCGTCCTGTGAACGCCGTAGCCATTTCCCCAGACGAAGCGGTGTTAGCCAGCGGTAGCGACGACGCCACCATCAAGTTGTGGAACCTCCGCACCGGAAAGCTCATCAACACCTTAAACGGTCATCTGCGGGGCGTCACCTCCGTAGCGTTCGCCGCCGACGGGTCCTTTTTGGCCAGCGGTAGCAAAGACCGCACCGTGCAAATTTGGGAACCGAAGCAATCCCAAGCCAGTGCCACCTTAACGGCGCGATCGGGGAGTATTAAAACTATCGCCCTTTCGCCCGACGGCCGCTGGTTGGCCACGGGGGGACTCGACAATAAAATTCACCTGTGGGATTTGCTCGATCGAACCCTGGTTCACACCCTTTCGGGACATCTCAATTCAGTATTAGCGGTGGCGATTTCCCCCGACGGCAAACAACTCGCCAGCGGTAGCAAAGACCGCAGCGTAAAACTCTGGGATCTCGAAACAGGAAACGAACTCAACACCCTATCGGGGCATTTGTGGGACGTCAACGCGATCGCCTACATCTCCAACAATCGCGCCCTCGTCACCGCCAGCAACGATAAAACCATTAAAGTCTGGAGTCTTCCCGACAGTCGAGTGCAATACACCCTTTCGGGTCACATGGGTTCTGTATCCGGAGTGGCAGTCAGCAACGACGGGAAAACCATCGTTTCCAGCAGTTGGGATAAAACAATTAAGGTGTGGAATTGGCATTCATAGTTGAAATTTCAACTCTGAAATTTCAACGTTAAAATTTCATATAGCAATCCTAAGTCAATTGTGGCAATTATACAGACGTGAAACTCAAGATCGAACAAAGGTCGGATTGTCTCGAGATCCCCGGCATCTCCAAGATGCCGGGGATCTGGCACAGCCCCAAACGTGATACTCAAGATCGAACCGATTACAGCCAACCGTGAAGACAGTTTTCCGTTTTCAGTTCGCGGTTTTTCATCTCCTCATCCTCACCTCACCCCATCATCCCTTCACCTCATCGTCCCGAACGTGGGCGATATGAACGATACCGTCCCCTTGATTGACCAGGGGATTCTGAGTCATCCCCACGATCGAACCGTGACAGGGGGCGACCACTTTCGCGCCGATATTCCCGAAAACATCCACGATGACGCCGAGTTTTTGCTTCTTCACCACCTTCTGACCTAATTCTACGTTCAACAGTAAAATTCCCCCCATCGGCGATCGAATCCATTGGGTTTTTCGCACTTCCACCGGGGCGAAGGGTAATGGGTGCAGTTGCGTTTCGTACATCTCTAGGGCGTTCATCACCCGTAACACCCCTTCTACCCCCACTTCGATCGCCGATCGATCGAACCGCAAGGCTTCCCCCGCCTCGTATAACAACACCGGAATTCCCTGCTGAGTCGCCGCTTGACGAAGCGAACCGTCGCGAGTCGTCGAATGAATCACCACCGGAACCCCAAACGCCATCGCACAGCGATAGGTTTCCGGATCATCCAGATTGGCGCGGATTTGCGGTAAATTATTGCGATGGTCGGACGCCGTATGTAAGTCGATACCGTGGGTAGACTGGTGAACCACCTCTTTCATGAACAGGTTCGCCAGTCGCGACGCCAGAGACCCCCTCGGCGAACCGGGAAACGATCGATTCAAATCTCGGCGATCGGGTAAATATCGCGATTGTTCCAGAAAACCGAAAACGTTCACCACCGGAACCGCGATTAACGTACCCCGAAGCCGTTCGGGAACGACGCGATCGAGGACTCGCCGCACGATTTCCACCCCGTTGATTTCGTCCCCGTGAATCGCCGCACTCAGCCACAATACCGGCCCCGTTTCGTAGCCGTTGACTACCGTGACGGGGAGAGAAATCGGGGTTTGCGTGACCAGTCGCGCCACGGGAAGTTCCAGTTGAACGCGGGAAACGGGGGGAATGGGGGTGTCTCCGATGTTGATGGCGTTAGCTGCGCGTAAAGCTTGCGATCGATCTTCCATGAAGCGTTTGTATTCGAGAAATCTTGAATTTGGAGAGGTTTCGATATTCAGGGATCGCCTGATAGCCTTTTAAGATAACAATTTTTTCTGGGGGGCTGTCTGGGGTTCTGACCAAAACTGCCCCAGAACTCCACCAGATACCGAATTGCTTAGGAGTTCCCCGATTCTGACCGATGCGGTTCTCGATCACCCCAACTCCCAGCCCATCGATTTCCCCTCTCTCCGGGTTGAAAGATTTTTAATTGGGATAATATTCTTGTTTTTGAAGATATTCTTGGGAGGATCTCGGAATTTTACGAACCTC
The DNA here is from genome assembly GCF_049974805.1 of Baaleninema sp. Classification (NCBI taxonomy): domain Bacteria; kingdom Bacillati; phylum Cyanobacteriota; class Cyanophyceae; order Oscillatoriales; family Oscillatoriaceae; genus Baaleninema; species Baaleninema sp. The sequence goes on along the minus strand of NZ_JBNGCO010000016.1, from coordinate 26,475 downwards.
AAAATTATACCGTTTATAGGATTAAAAAATAACCCCGGAAATCCCCCGAAATCAAAATTATTTAAAGCCCGAAAATATTTCAAAATATAAAAATACTTGCAATTTGATGTTGGCGTCCCTTAAAATACTAAAAATACCGTGGAATAAAAACCACTCGATCGCACCGTTCTCCCTCAAAAGAACCGCGAAAGGTTTTGACCTCCACGACCTCACTATCCTGACAATCGATCGCCAATTCGCACCATGTGGAATCTCGACGCCTTCAGCGTGCGCCCCGACTTCTACTTTCAAATCGCATTTACCCTCGTCGTCAGCAGCATATTCTTCTGGCAAGTGTGGGTCGCGTGGAAAGCCGTGCGCCGCTAACTCCCGTCCCTAAACGAACTCCATGACTCCCAACCGCGACGCGCCGTCGCCGCGTTCCAAGAACCACCCTCGTCCCACCGTGTATCTCGTCGGGGCGGGACTCGGCGACGTGGGCTATCTCACCGTTCGCGGCCGAGAACTGCTGCGCCGTGCCGAAGTCTTGATTTACGACGCCCTCGCCGACGATCGACTCTTACAGTGGGTCTCCTCCGACTGTCTCTGTCTCAACGTCGGAAAACGAGGCGGACAACCCAGTACCCCCCAATCCGAGATCGATCGCCTCCTCGTCGCCTACTGCTTGCAAGGACGGCGCGTCGTGCGTCTCAAAGCCGGAGATCCCTTCATTTTCGGCCGCAGCACCTCAGAACTCCGCGCCCTGCATCAAGCCAACTGTCCCGTCGAAGTCGTCCCCGGAATTTCCTCAGCCCTCGCCGCCCCACTCCTGGCCGGAATTCCCCTCACCGACGCCGCCCTCAGTTCCGGATTCGCCGTTTTCAGCGGTCACGACCCCGATCGACTCCCATCGGACGCCTTAACGAAACTCGACACCCTCGTATTTTTGATGGGCCGTCGCCACCTCCCCCAAATCTGCGATCGACTCCTCCAGCAAGGAAAATCCCCCCAAACTCCCATCGCCCTCATCCGTTGGGCCGGTCGTCCCCAACAGTCCGTTTGCACCGGAACGTTAGAGAATATAGTCAAACGCACTGCGGGACATCCCCCCTCGCCGACAGTTATCGTCATCGGCGAAGTCGTGCAGTTGCACGAGGAATTCCGAGGTTTTGAGGAGTCTATGGCAACGAAATTCAGTCCTTTAGCAGGAAAAACCATTTTAGTCACGCGATCGAGCGGACAATCGAGCAATTTTCAAACCCTACTCACCCACGCCGGGGCCAACGCTATTTCCACCCCCGCTTTAGAAATCGGCCCCCCGTCCAGTTGGGACGAATTGGACAACGCCATCGACAACCTATCCAAATTCGACTGGGTCGTCTTTTCCTCCAGTAACGGTATCGAATACCTACTCGATCGCTTAAAAGAAAAAGGACGAGACGTTCGCAGCCTCAGCGGACTCAAAATCGCCGTCGTCGGTCGCAAAACCGCCAGAATCCTCGAACAACGCGGGTTCAACGCCGACTTCATTCCCCCCGACTTCATCGCCGATTCCCTCGTCGAGAACTTCCCCGAACCCGTCGCCGGAAAAACCTTCCTCTGTCCCCGCGTCGAAACCGGCGGACGCACCCTCTTAGCCCAACAATTTACCGAAGCCGGGGCGACCGTCGAAATGGTTCCGGCTTACGAATCCCGCTGTCCCGCCTCCCTCGAACCCGAAGCCCTCGACGCCTTACGTCGCCAAACCGTCGATGTCGTCACCTTCGCCAGTTCCAAAACCGTCAGAAACTTCGCCCAACTCGTCCACGACGCTGGAGATATTTCCCTAGACAACGTCGCCATCGCCTCCATCGGTCCCCAAACCACCGAAGCCTGTTTGGACCTCTTCGGACGCTGCGACATCGAAGCCGAAGAATACACCATTGAAGGACTCTATCAGGCGATCGCTTCTTACAGCCAACAGCCAACAGCCAACAGCCAACAGTGAACAGTGGTCGGATGCGTGACTTCAAAAATCGGGTGTCGCAATGAAACCGAGAAATCGTCACGCACCGACAATTTACACCGCCAACAGACAAGGGTGTGTGACGCGGGCAGAAAATGGGGTCAAAGTCCGGCCGGTATTACCGCGTTACGCACCGTTCCCCGTTCCCTCTTCAAGGAAATTTGAGACGATGTTAGCAGTCGATCGATACAAAATTACCTGGGAAAAACTTCCCGACGATTTCCCACTTCCCAACGACCCCGTGGACAACATCAACCAACCCCCATTGGCAGCAGCCTTGACCGATAGCTTACAAGCCAACGGCTACATCGGCGATCGCACCTTGACCCCGACCAACTACGGGATTTGCGCCACCCTCAACGGCCGCCTCGTCATGAAAGCCCCCGATTGGGCGTATATTCCCGAAATTCGCGTTCCTCGCGAGGAAATCACCCGCAGCTATACCCCCAACTCCAAGGAGATTTTCCCCTCATTGTCGTCGAGTTTATCTCCGACCCCAATGAAACCGAATATTCCATCAAATCTACCTATCCTCCCGGAAAATATTTCTTCTACGAACAAATTTTACGGGTTCCCTATTACGCCATCTTTAACCCAGAAAACGGACCCTTAGAATTCTTCAAACTCGGCAAAACAGGACGATATCAACTCGTCGAACCCGCCGAACCATACCCCGTCGAACCCATGCACCTTTCCCTAGGGGTTTGGCAAGGAACACGCGAAAATCGTTCGGGGTACTGGTTGCAATGGTGGGACGACGCCGGAAACCTGCTGTTGTGGAGTTCCGAAATCGCCCAACAGGAACGAGAACAGGCCGAAACCGAACACCAGCGGGCCGAACGCCTCGCCGAACAATTGCGGGCGGCCGGCATCGAACCCGACCTCTGATAATGCGAGGATGGGAAAATCAGAGCAACTGTCGGGAGATCGATCGCCGTGACCACTTCGACCCAATGGCAATATTTCCTCCGCAACCTGGGGGCTTGGCGAGGTTCCTTCACTCAACTCTCGCCTCGCGGGGAAATCCTCAACGATATTCCCACTCTCGTCACCTTCGAGGGCTTGGAGGATAACCAACTCGTTAAACAACAGGTCTTTAAATATCTTCCCGGTGAACCGGAACCCTCGCCGTTAACTTTGGAATATCGCACTTTGGGGCGAAATATTCTGTTTTTTGAAGACGGCGCGTTTTCCATCGGTTCTGTACAGTTTTCCCCCATCGCCACCTTTGGCGCAGAATTGGGTTTAATTTACCGCGATCGACGAATGCGCATGGTGGAACTGTTCGACCCCTCTGGGGACTTTTCGGGATTCACGTTAATTCGGGAATTTCGCCAAGGAAGCGACGCCCCGGAATTTCCACCCCTGACCGCCGAGAAACTCGTCGGCGAGTGGGAAGGCACCGTAACAACAATGTATCCCGACTATCGCCACCCCGATGTCTCCTCCTCTCGCCTCTCGATTCGCCTCGACGGAAACACACTTCACCAACACCTGACAACGCCCCAGTTTGAATTCTCCTCTACTGGACGCATCGAAGGGTCTCGCATTCGCTTCGACAGCGGCAAAACCCCCATGCAAGTCCTATTACTCCCCGACGGCGCATCCTGCAACGTCCCGGTCAAAATTCCTCGAAATTCGCCGTTTTTTCTCGAATCGGGCTGGCTGGTCGAGGAAAACCTCCGTTATCGCCTCCTCCGCAGCTACGACGCCACCGGACAATGGACGAGCGTAACAGAAATTATCGAAAAAAGACTTGACAAATAAAATTATTTATGATATAAAACAACCCCCTCATCCCCTCAAAACTCACGGCGCGGACAACTGAGGGCGGGATGTTTCAACATTTCTGTGGCCATATCGGCCGGAACGGGGGCAGAAAACAAATATCCTTGACCTAACTCGCAGCCGAGTCCCCGCAGCCATTCCAACTGTTGCGGCGTTTCGATGCCTTCGGCGATCGCATTGAGTTCGAGTAAATTGCTCAACGCCACGATCGACTCCGCGATCGCCTGATTGCGAGAATCGGACTCGGACAAACTCACAAACGCCCGATCGATCTTCAAAGCATCTACGGGCAACCGATGCAAATAACTCAACGACGAATACCCGGTTCCGAAATCGTCGATGCTCAAACGAATCCCTTTCGATCGAACCCGTTCTAGTAAATCACAAGTCGCCTCGACGTTTTGCACCAACATACTCTCCGTAATCTCGAGAACCAACCCCTCACTGTACAAACAGCAGTCTTTTAACAAATCTTCAAGCTGTCGCAACAGTCCCTCGTGAAGCTGTCTCGCCGACAAATTCACGCTAACCTTAATCGATCGATCCCGAAACTGACCTTGCCAAACCGCCAACTGCTGACACGCCGCCTGCAAAATCCAACGCCCCATCGGTTCGATTAACCCCGTTTCCTCCGCCACCGGAATAAAATCCCCCGGCGACACCACCCCCCGTTCGGGGTGCTGCCAGCGAATTAATGCCTCGAACCCGCGCAGCACCTGGGTTTCCAAATACACGATCGGCTGATAGTACAACACGAACTCGTCGTTATCCAAGGCGCGACGCAAATCGTTTTCCAAATGCAGCCGCTGCACCACCTGAAAATGCATCGCCGGGTCGAAAATCGCGTATCGTCCCCGTCCGGCATGTTTGGCCCGATACATCGCCAAATCCGCATCCCGCAACAAATCCTCGGGACGATTGTGATGGGGCGTTCCCATGACGATGCCGATGCTGGCACTGGTAAAGGCTTCGCGCCCCGATACCTGAAACGGCGATCGCAACGCCTCTAACACCCGTTCGGCTACCCGTACCGCCGCCTCCAAGTCCTCGATTTCCTCGAGCAGAATCACGAACTCGTCGCCCCCTAACCGCGCCGCTAAATCTGTTTCGCGCACGAATTCCTGTAACAGTTCCGCCACTTTTAATAACAGTTCGTCACCGATGAAGTGACCCAAACTGTCGTTGACGACCTTGAAATTGTCCAAATCTAAAAACAACACCGCAAACTGAAACTGGCTGTAGCGTTTCGATCGCTTGAGCGCCAAATCCAATCGCTCCATCAAACAGTTGCGGTTCGGCAACCCCGTTAACCCATCGTGAAGAGCGTCGTGTTTCAACTGTTTCTCCACCTTCACGCGATCACTCACGTCTCGCGAAGTGGTTTGCAAGTGTAGAATCTCCCCCGCTTCGCCTAAAATCCCTTGCGTGAGAGTTTCCAGCCAAATGTATTTCCCACTTTTCTGGCGAATGCGATAAGTAATCGCTCTCGATTGACCCTTCAAAACAGCCTCGTGGGAATCCTCGCGCACGCGATCGCGATCGTCGGGATGAAACAACTCATAAGGATCCCGTCCGATTAACTCCTCCGGACGATATCCCAACAACGCCTCGCTCGAAGGGGTTACGTACAAATAACGTCCGTCCCGATGGTGCAAACACACCAAATCGCTCATGTTCTCCGTTACCAACCGCAGACGTTCCTCGCTTTCCCGCAACGCCAAATCCACCTGCTTCAGTTCCGTAATATCCCGTCCCACCGATTGGATTTCCACCAATTGCCCGGAATCGTCGAAAATCCCTTCGTTGAGCCACTGCGTCCAACCCACGCTTCCATCGGCTCGAGTGTCCCGATTTTCAACAATAAATCTCGAATGGGTGGGGCTGAGTTTGTCCAAACCTTGAAACACGCGCTGTTCTAAATCGTCCGCGTTGGCGAAATCGTGCCACGTTTTCCCCACAATTTCCTCTAACTTCATCCCCAAAGCCCGACATAATACCTCGTTGGCAAAGGTAATCGTCGTGTCGGGGCGCGATCGCAGAATAAAATCCGTCTGATATTCCACAACAGTACGATAGCGCGTCTCGCTCTCTCGCAGCGCAATTTCTGTTTGCTTGCGATCGCTGATATCGATCGAAGTCCCGAACACCTTCACGATTTGCCCGTTAGCATCTCGAATCGCTTCCGCTCGCGCTTCCATGTACCCCATCGACCCATCGACCCTAAAAAATCGTAAATCGATATCGTAGGGTTTCCCCTCCGTCATCGCGTCCTCGAGAACGCGAGCGAGCTTTTCCCGATCCACCGCATGGATATACTCTGACAAAACCTTGGCCAGATCCAGTTGCGCGTCACCCGGCTCGAACCCAAACATCCGAAACAAATTTTCCGACCAAACCAGCCTTTGAGTCGCCACCTCTAACTCCCAGTTGCCCATCCGGGCCAGTTGCTGCGCCTGCACCAACGCCGTTTGACTCTCGAGGAGTTTTTGCTTTTCTCGCTCCACCTGTTGGTATAACTGCACCTGTTGGATGGCAACTTCCAACTGATCGGCGATCGATCGAGTCAATTCCACTTTCTCCTCCGTCCAAGCAAACGGACGTTCGGCCGCCGTCAAAACCACACATCCCCACACTCGACCCTCCACCGCCAAGGGCACCAGCAACCAAGCCCCCGGCATCCGTCGGGCAATTTCCCGATTTACCTCGTCTTCAATTAAATCGCTATCTCGAACCTGGACGATTTCTAACTGCTTGAGTCGATCCGTAAAAGGATTGTCCGCATCGGACACCTCAAATCCCAGAGTCGAAGGCAAATCGCCATCGCGACGGAATTCCGCCACGTGCCGCCACACCCCCGCTTCCGGAAAATACCGCGCCACAAAACAGTCCAAACCCGCCAATAGCCCAGCCATTTCAGCCGTCGCCGTCGCGAAAATCGTATCTAAATCTAGAGAATTGCGAATCGCCTGCACCACCCGATTGAGTGCCTGCTCCCGCTGAAACTGCTGCTGCAATACCGCTTCGGAACGCTTGCGATCGCTCACGTCCGTAATCAACGTATCCCACACCACATCGCCGTTGTCCTGCCGTTCCGGTTTCCCCGACGCCTCCAGCCACTTCACCTTCCCCGACGGCGTCGTAATGCGCCACTGCCAAAACCAAGGTTCCAGAGTCCGAGCCGAGGTTAACACCGATTCGTACATCGCCGCTCGGTCGTCCAAATGAACCATATCCCACAAAATCTGAGCGTTTTCCACCACCGCCTCCGCCTCCACTTCCCAGAGTCGGAAACAACCAGGACTCATATACTCCACCCCGTCGGAACCGTCCCCGTGCAGCACGTAGCGAAAAATCGCCCCCGGAACGTTGGCCGCCATATTGTGAAACCGTTGCTCGCTCCGACGCCACGCCTCTTCCGCTTCCTTACGGGCGCTAATATCCAAAATCAAACCGTCCCAAACCACATCGCCATTGCGATACTGCTGGGGTTTCGCCGCCCCTTGCAGCCATTTGCACTGCCCCGACGGCGTGATAATGCGCCATTCGTACTCCCAAGGCGTCATCGATCGCGCCGACGCCAACACCGACTCCCGCATCGCGTCGATATCCTCCGGATGCACCAAGTCCCAAAAGCGGTTCGTATCTGCGATCGCCGCCTCCGCTTCCACTTCCCACAACTGGCGACATCCGGAACTGACGTAGAGCAGTCCGTCAGAGCCATCTGCATGCAAAACGTACTGATAAATCGTGCCGGGGATATTGTCCGCCAAAGTTTGCAGGCGATCTTCAACCTGGCGGCGACGTTTGACCTCCCGCTTGAGGGTGTAGTTCCAAATCCCAAACACCACCAAACCCAGCGGCGCCACGTACATCACCACCTCTCTCCCAAGGCGGCGAAAGTCCCCCCAACCCAACTTCCGCTTCGGTTCCAACCAACGTTCCATCGCCTGATAATAGGCAGAGTTCCCATCGGCGATGAGGTCTTCAAGATGGCCATCGATCGCCGCCAACAACGGCTCCCCCGACACCCTCGGCGCGATAAAATGCAGCCGAGACGGATTCACCAAAATGTTCGTTTTAACAATGTTGTCGCTCTCGAGCCTATCCCGGCCGAAAAACCGATTGGCTACCGCCGCATCCACCTCCCCACGAGCCAGTCGCCGAAACATCTCCCGAAAATCCCTCACCACCACCCACTCGGGAGCGATGCCTAAATTGTGCGTCTGGGCCAATAACACATCGTATTGAATGCTATCCTCGAGTACCGCCACCCGTTTCCCGTCTAAATCGAGAATCGAGTCGATCGAAACCCCCGCTCCCCTGTACACCACCGACCACCCCGACAACACGGCTTCTCGATTAAAAGCAAACCGCCCGTTTCTAACCCCTGAATAGGCCACGTCCATCATTAAATCGAGGCGGTTCTCCTCCACCGCCTCCAAACATTGCTCCCACTCGCAGGGAACATATTGCAGCGACCAATCTTCCTCCGCTGCAATTTCCTCTAACAGATCGACCCAAAACCCCGCCGGTTCCCCCTCCTCATCCAGAAAAACCTTTGGTTCGTTTTGGTAAATACCCACTTGTACTGTGGTGCGAGTCTCTCGCGCCTGAGACGGGTATCCTCCGCCGAGCAAGAAGATAAAGACCGCAATCGAACAACCGCTCAGTGTTTGCGCCAAATTCATAAGTTAGTTTGACACCGTTTTGGGAACTCAAACGGCATTTCGTCAATCTTGAGGGAAGCCTTGAAACGATTAGTATTTAAACCTCGAGTTCAGGGCTAATTTTAGCGTAGCTCACCCTCCCCAAATCCTACCAAGATTCGATCCCCTCCGATCGACCGGACATCTCCTGCCAATGCTGCCACGCCAACTGAGCCGCCCCAATCGTTCCCGCTCCATTTCCTAACTGAGCCGTCAAAATTTGCAACCCCTCCCGAGACGTCGGAAGCACCCGCCGATCGATCTCTCCTTTCATCGCCGGAAAAAACAAATCCGCCCCCGCCGCAATTCCACCGCCAATCACCACCGCTTCCGGCGTCAGAACGTAAATCAAACTCGCCAGTCCCGCCCCCAGTCGCCGACCATAGGCTTCCCAATACTCGATCGCTTCCCCATCTCCCGCCTTCGCTTTCGCCGCCAGTTCGTGAGGTTCGCATCCCGTCTCGCGACGAATCGCCCGCACCGACCCATACTGTTCTAAAGAGCCATTATTCCCACTGTTACAAGGCGGACCCTCAGGATTGAGAGTAATCAAGCCCAACTCTCCCGCCGCCCCGTGACGCCCCACAAACAGGCGGTTTCCCAAAATAATCGCACCTCCGACGCCCGTTCCCAACGTCAACACAATCAAGTCGCCGAACCCTCGTCCCGCCCCCAACCAAGCTTCCCCCAATCCCGCACAGTTCGCATCATTAGCCAACACCACCGGCCGTTTCAGCTTCCCTTCCAGAATATCCGCCACCGGAACCTCCTTCCATCCACTTAGGTTGATGGCCACTTTCGCGATGCGTCCCGTTTCATCAGCCGGACCCGGCGTTCCCAACCCCACCGCGACGCAGTTTCGCCGAGGATCGAGTCGATCGATCGCCCCCACGATGGCCTCCAGAACCGCCTCCGGGGTCGAAGGTTGCGGCGTCTCCACCGTCAGCCTTTCACCACAATTCCCCTCGCGATCGAACCGTCCCAACTTGATCGCCGTTCCACCCAGGTCGATCCCTAAAACTTCTTCCATCACCCCTATCGCACCCTCATCCCGATCTCACCATCATCCCACCATCCCATCATCTCCCCATCTCCCGACCCTTCTGCCGTTTGCGAATCGCTTCGCTAAATCCCAACACCACCACGATGTTAGACAGCGTTAAAAACACTTCCGCGCCGCCGTGCAGCCAATCCACGTTGGCCAGTTTTTCCCCGTAGTGGACTTTCGCGTAAATTCCCGCCGGAATCGTCACCGCCACGAACACTAACAAAATGTAGAAGCCAATCAGCGCCAAACGCGGCGTTTGTTTCGACCTCGTCAGGAAATACAAAAAGCCCAAATAGGGAAATAGCGACACTGCAAACAGCGTATCTTTGGAAATCATAAATTTATAACCCGCCGCATAAAGGGACGGAGTTTATTTTATCGCTCTCCGACGATGAAATATAGGCAGTCGATCGCTCTTCTCCCTGTTGAATAAAAAAACAACTCGCGCCCACCTCAAAAAGGGGTTGCTCGAGGGCGGGGAGTTGTGGTAA
>NZ_JBNGCO010000016.1:0-16358 GCF_049974805.1 Baaleninema sp. | reverse complement strand
TGAGCTATATATTGATTTTTTAGTCAACATTACTCAAAGATAAACCAAAACCCCTCAAAATGCGAGATACCCGGCATCTTAGAGATGTCGGGTATCTAGCCGAGTATCTAGGCAAACCTTGAGAAGAACTAAGCGATCGAAGACTCCTGATTCATCGAAGAATCCACATCCTCAACCACCATATCCTTCGGCAGCTTGCGAGAGCGATCGCCGTAGTACATCAACGGAATCACAAACAGCGTCAGCGCCGAAGAAGTCAACATCCCGCACAACAACGTCCAAGCCAACCCCGACCAAACCGGGTCGCTGAGAATCGACAGAGTTCCCAACATCGTCGTAACACTCGTCAGCAGAATCGGACGGAAGCGAACCGCACCCCCTTCGAGGATGGCGTCCTTGAGAATCGCCCCTTCCTTCATACGATCGCCGACGAACTCCAGCAACACGATCGCGTTACGAACCACAATCCCCGCCAGAGCGATGACCCCAATCATCGCCGTCGCACTAAAGTACACACCGTTAAGAGAGAAACCGATGAGAATCCCGATCAACGCCAGCGGGATACTTCCGAGAATAATCATCGGCACCTTAAAACTGCGGAACTGACCCACCAGAATAAAGTAAATCAGCATCACCGCCACCAGCATCGCCAGTCCCAAATCGCGGAACACATCCAGAGTGAGTTTCCATTCCCCATCCCACTTGATGTAATAGCCCTCCGGTAACGGATTGCGGAAGAAGTAAATCAACTGGTCGATCACCGGGTAAACCGACGATCGATCGCCCATTTCGCCCATCACATAAGCCACTTGCTTTTGATCTTTATGGAAAATCGGCAAATCGACAATAGTCGGTTCAAACGACACCAACTCCGTCAGCGGCACCAAATTACCGCTTTGCGTCGGAATTTGAATCCGCGTCAAATCGTCCACACTTTGACGGTCAGGATACGCAAACCGCACCTCGATCGCCACCGGACTCAGTTCCCCAGGAACTTGCAGCGTCGAGACTTCCGCCCCAGACAGCGCCATATTCAGCGTTTGAGCGATTTCTTCAGTCGTCAACCCCGCTTGATTGACCTTCGCGCGATCGACCGACAGTTTCATCTGCGGCATGGGGTTTTTCGCCGAATCGTCAATATCGACAACTTCCTTCGTCTCAGCGAACACCAAACGAACCTCTTTCGCCAAATCCCGTAACTTGTCGTAATCCGGCCCGTAAATTTCCGCCAACATCGTCGATCGCACCGGAGGTCCAGGGGGATCTTCAACCAGTTTCACCACCGCGTTGTTCTCGGCGGCAATTTCCGCCAACTTCGGCCGCAAGCGGAACACAATACCTTCAGAATCGATTTTCCGAGCGTTGTTGTTGGTCAAATGAACCCGAATATCAGCGTAATGTTCCCCTTCCCGGTCCGTATTGCCTCGCAGCAAACCGTTAAAATCCACCGGGGCGCCGACACCGCTGTAACTCTCGAACTGAACCACTTCGGGATCTTGAATCAGGACTTCTTCCATCTCGCGCACAACCCGATCGGTTTCCACCAACTCCGTCCCCAGCGGCATATCCAACTGAACCAAAAAGCGATCCTTATCCGCTTTCGGCAACATCCGGAACTTCACCGCCTGCGTCAGCGGCAAAATAAACGTCGCCAGCAGCATCCCCACAATGACGAAAATCACGAAGCGGCGTCGCGTCGCCGAATCCAGCAACGGCTCCATGACTTTGCGATACCACTTATAAATTTTGGTATCCGTCACATCGAGATTCTCTTCGCCAGGTTTGTGGGGTTTGATTTTAATCAACCGCAATCCCAGATAAGGCGTCACCGTCAGCGCCAAAGTCGTACTGATGGTCATCGCCACCGGGAGGTTGAACGGCATCGGTCCCATATAGGGCCCCATCATCCCCGTCACAAAGCGCATCGGGACAAACGCCAGAATCACCGTAATCGTCGACAGGATAATCGGACCGCCCAGTTCGTTGAGAGCTTCGATCGCCTCCTCTCGCTTCTCGGGGAACGTCATCCCCGGACGCATTTCCAAACGTCGGTGAATGTTTTCCGTCGCCGCGATCGCATCGTCCACCAACGTCCCCAACGCCAGAATCAACGCAAACAGCGTAATCCGGTTAATGGTTTGTCCGGCAATCCAGCCCACCAATAGCGTACCGCCGAGAGTCAGGGGAATCACGAACGCCACGATCGAAGCTTCCCGCCATCCCAAGAACACCACCAGCAGCAAAACCACCACGCCGATGGCTTGGAACAGGCTCGTATACAAATCTCCCACAGCTCGGGCTGCAGTACGTCCGTCGTTCCGACTCACCGCGATTTCAATGCCGGGGGGCAGTTCCGATCGCAGTTCGTCCACCCGTTGGAAAATCTCTTTAGCCACAGTAACCGCGTTAGTGCCTTGTTTCTTGGCAATCCCGATCGTTACCGCCGACTGATTGACGAAATCCTCTTCCGGGTGCAGTTTCTGATCGGGATAGGGATCGTTAAAGTCCCAATCTTGGCGGTAGCGAATGCGAGAATAGGTGGTTCGTTCGCCGTAGTCGTCCCGAACCGTGGCGACATCTCGTAGATAAATAGGCGTACCGTTGTTTTCCCCGGTATAGCACACAATCACATCTCGGATGTCTTCAGCAGACTCGAACAGGCTGCCCCCTTCGATAAACAGGCGATCGGACCCCACGGATACGTCACCCGCCGGAAGCTGCACGTTTTCAGCTTGCAACCGTTGGGCGATCGCAGCCGGAGACAGGCGATAGCTGGCCAGTTTGTTGGGATCGAGATCCACGCGAATCGCCCGAGGCTGTCCCCCAGTAATGGTTAAGTTGCCCGTATTGGGAATCGCCCGTAAGTCTTCGAGTAACCGTTCGCCGACGCGCCTGAGTTCGTTATCGCTGTAGTCGTCCCCCGTCACCGTTAGCGTCACGATCGGCACGTCGTCGATAATCAGCGGTTTGACAAGGTACGACACCCCCCTCGGGAGGATGTCCTGCCAGTTGTAGAGGTGGTTTTGCAGTTTAAACAGCGAATCTTCCCAGTCCTCTCCTACGAAGAACTGAACCGTCACCTTCGCCCTCGAGTTCTCGGAGACGGAATAAACATATTCGACCCCCGTGAGTTCTCGGATTTTCGCCTCCACGGGGAGCGTAACCGTTTCTTCGACGACCTCAGCCGGGGCGCCGGGGTATTCAAGGTAAACATCGGCTCCCGGAACGACGATTTGCGGGTTTTCTTCCTTCGGCGTGAAGAACGCGGCCGCCAATCCGAACAGAATTAACGCCGCAATCAGCAAAAGCGTCACTTGGGAGTCGATGAAGTAAGCGGTAATCTGCCCCACGAGGTTTCGTTTTCGGGGCGCTGCGGGTGTCTCTGACATGGTGGTGGTGTTTCCGATATAAGCTCGTTTCGACTTCGCTGAAGTTTTCGCGAGCGATCGCGTTGTGTTAACATGACTCCATCCCTATATTATAACTGTTTAGTTATACAGTCAACACGATCGCTGATTTCCCTAAAACTGCCCGAAGTTCTTTACTCAATATCTAGAGAATTGTCAAGAGTTTCGCTAAAAAATGTTGCGAGAAAAAGTATAGACCTGAAAAAAATCTGGAAATCAAGATAAATTAATACTTTCAGCGATCCAGATCGGGCGAACACCCCTTAGAATAAATCAGTGAAACATCGGGAGAACAGGAGTTTCAGGCGTTTTCAGCCGAAATCTCCCTCGATGTTTGCCAATTAAACTAACGACAGATCGGCCTTTAGGCTAGGTCTTACCCCTATTGTACGAAAGCAAAGGAGCATCGATAATGAACAAAGGAGAACTCGTCGATCGAGTCGCCGCAAAAGCTGGCGTGACCAAAAAAGAAGCCGATGCGGTATTGACGGCCGCCCTCGAAACCATCGTCGAAGCCGTCTCGAGCGACGACAAAGTCACCCTCGTGGGATTCGGCTCGTTTGAAGCCAGAGAGCGCAAAGCTCGGGAAGGTCGCAACCCTAAAACCGGCGATAAAATGATCATTCCCGCGACGAAGGTTCCCGCCTTTTCCGCCGGGAAACTGTTTAAAGAGAAAGTCGCCCCCAACTAAAACGCTTTCAAGTAAAGGTTTTACTTGGCTTCAGTCAACCCGGACAGTCTATACCTGGCTGTCCGGGGGGCGCTCGAACCCGCTCCTCAAACCCAACGTCCCCTCGGATTTGGCCTCTCGACTCAGCCTAAGACCAAGCTATCGGGACTGCGACGGGAGAAAATCTTAAAACTGTTCAAATCGGGAAATTGCCCTAACCCCGCGTTCAGAGCCGTGCGCACAGACAGTCCCCGAGCCAGTTTTCCATAAAAAATTTCTAAAAACGGAACGAGATGCTGGTAGGAAATCGGGTGTTCGGGGAACACCGCCGCCGCCACACCTGCCTTGAGGAACGCATCGGAGAGCTTCGCCGCACTATACGCTCCACTGACGACGACTTTATCTCGCCATTGCGCCATCGATTCGATATCCTGGGGAGAAAGTCGTTCCTGGGGGCGTCGATCGCGAATCTTCGCCGCGTTCGACCACCGCATCACCAATCCGTCTCGATCGCCGTGTAACGCCAGGTGAACGACTTTTGTATCGGCGTCGCTCAAACAGTTCTGGAACAGCGATCGATTCAAAAACGTCCGTTTCGACCAAATACCATCGTTACTATACACATCGCACTCGATGCCACTACGCTGGCAAAATTCGGATAACATTAAGGTTTCCGTCTGCTTCTTAATCTCGGGATTGCGACAAACTTCAAAGATTGCAACCTTCATTTCGACACCCCCGCGATCGCCTTGGGTGCATTCTATCAGAGCCGGGGATGAGGAGATGAGGAGATGAGGAGATGATGGGATGAGGAAATGATGGGATGAGGTAAAACGCTCAACTCTCAACTGTAATGATGGAATGGGAAAACGTCTCGATTGTCAATTGCACTCGATCGATCCCTCTCGCGAATAACTGCTCAAGGATCGCGATCGATTGTCAATTGTCAATTATCAATTGCTTTCATGGTTCACATCAAACAAATCGAACTCACCAATTTTAAGTCCTTTGGCGGCACGACGCGGATTCCGTTCGAGCCGGAGTTTACCGTGATTTCTGGACCTAACGGTTCGGGGAAATCTAATATTCTGGACGCGCTACTGTTTTGCTTGGGGATTGCTTCGTCAAAGGGAATGCGAGCCGATCGCCTTCCCGATTTGGTGAACCAGCAGCAAAGTAATCGCAAGTCTACTGTTGAAGCCAGCGTCACGGTGGTGTTCGATCTCGGAGATGATTCGTTACCCGATTCCGATGATGAGGAGTTGGAGACGGCGTTAACGTCCGAGGATACCTCGGAAAACGCCATCGATTCCATCGACTCCCCAATCGACTCGCCGGAAAACGAGAGTTTAGACTCTCAAAATCCCCATTCTCAAAATCCCGACGCTCAAAATTCGCCAAAACGCAACCAATGGACGGTGACGCGGCGACTGCGCGTCACCAAATCGGGAAGTTATACCTCAACCTATTACATTAACGGCGAACCCTCCACGCTGACGGAGTTACACGAAAAACTTAACCATCTGCGCGTTTACCCGGAAGGCTACAACGTGGTGTTACAGGGAGACGTGACGAGTATTATTTCCATGAACCCTCGAGAACGTCGCGAAATTATCGACGAACTGGCGGGAGTGGCGGCGTTCGATCGCAAGATCGATCGCGCCAAACAGAAATTCGAGGAAGTCGAAGAACGCGAAGATCGCTGTCGCATCGTCGAACGAGAACTGATGGCGCAGCGCGATCGCCTCGGGGAAGATCGCATTAAAGCCCAGAAATATCAAACTCTCCGAGACGAACTTCACCAAAAGCAAGAATGGGAAATCCTGCTACGGTGGCAGCAACTGCGATCGCAAGAAGCCCAAGTGCGAGAACAAATCGAAGCCGGCGATCGCACTCGCGCCGAACTCACCGAAGAACTCTCCCGCCTCACCCACCGCATTCAAACCGCCTCCGAGGAACTCGACGCCCTCAACGCCAAAGTCCGCGCCCTCGGGGAAGACGAACTCATCTCCCAACAGTCCACCCTCGCTCAACAGGAAGCCCAAAAACAACAACTCCAGCAGCGACGGGAAGAACTTCGCGAAGAACGGGAAAAGACGCAAAATGCTTTAACACAAACCGAACAAAATATCCAGCAATCGCAACAAAAGTTAACCGAACTCCAACAGCAACAGCAACATCTGGAAACCGAAACCCTGGCGGCACAAGTTCGAGCCAGAGACGAGGCGAAAGCGGAACTCGATCGAACCCGCGACGCCGCCAACGCCCTAGCCTCAACAGCAGAAGCCTGGGTGCAGGAACAAACCCAACTGCGGCGAGACACGGAAACCCTGCTAAAAACCCTGGAACCCCAACGGGCGGAACGGGCGCAACTGTCCGAACGGGTGACGCAACTGTCAGAACAAATCCGCGATCGAGAACAATCCCTCACCGATCTCGAAACGCAACTCGGCGAAAAACAGCAAACCGCCGAAACCCTTTCCCAAGAAGAAACCCACGCCCAAAACCAGCGCGATCGCCTCGAATCCCTCGCCAAAGCCGCCGAAGAAGAACTGCAAATCCAGCAAGACACCCAAACCCGGCTGCTGAAAGAACAGCGAGACAAACAGCGCCAACTGGACAAACTGGAAGCCCAAACCCAGGCGATACGGGAAGCCTCCGGCAGTTACGCCACCCAATTAGTCATGCAGTCGGGGTTGAGTGGCGTCTGCGGCTTAGTGGCGCAGTTGGGGCGCGTCGAACCTCACTATCAAGTCGCCTTAGAAACTGCGGCTGGGGGGCGGTTGGGTTTTTTGGTCGTGGAAGACGACATCGTGGCGTCGGCGGGAATTCGCCTGTTGAAAGAAAAACGGGCGGGGCGGGCGACGTTTTTACCGTTGAATAAAATTCGCGCCCCGAGATGGCGTGACTATCCCGACGTCGAACGTAGCCAGGGATTTATCGATTACGCCGTCAACCTCCTCACCTGCGAAGAACGCTACGACGAGGTATTTGCCTATGTTTTCGGCAATACAGTCGTCTTCGATCGCCTCGACAACGCCCGAACCGTCTTAGGAAAAGCGCGAATCGTCACCCTCGACGGCGAACTTCTCGAAACCAGCGGGGCGATGACAGGGGGCGCCAATCGCGGGAAGTCCTCCCATTTACACTTCGGATACGCCGAAACCGGAGAATCCTCAGAAGTGCGGGCGTTGCGCGATCGACTCTCCCAAATCGCCGAAATTCTCGAACGCTGCGACGCCGAAATTACCCGCTGGGCGACAGAAGTCAAGCTGGGCTCCCAAGCCGCCATGGAAGCCAAACAGCAACATCGCGAAATTCAGTTGAACGCCGAACGCGTGCGCGACGAAATTCAGCAACTCCAACAACAGATCGATCGAACGCGATCGCAACTCCACAACCAACGCCAGGAACTCCACAGCAACCAACAGCAACTGCAACACCTCGAAGCCGAACTTCCCCAGCAAGAACAGCAACTGCAACAGCTTCGCCAACAACTCGCCGAACTCGAAAAATCCCACACTCACAGCGAATGGCAAGCCTTGCAGCAGCAAATCCAAGAACGCGAGACAGTCTTGAGCGATCGAACCCACCAACTGCGCCAAACCGAAGAACAAATGCGAGAACTGGCGAACCAACAAGAACGCCTCGCCGAAAAACGCCAAGACAGCCAAGAACAGCTCCAAACCCTGCACCAACAACTCGAACAATACAAGATCCAACAAACCGCCCTGAGCGATCACGAAACCGGGATCGATCGACAACTCGCACAAACCCGCGCCGCCATGGTGGAAATCGAAGCCAAACTCGGACAAGAAAAACAAACCCGCGACGCCGCAGAAGTCGCCCTGCGAGAATTGCGAGTTACCCAACAACAAAGCCAATGGCGGCTTGAAAAACTCCAAGAAACCCAAGAAGGGCGACACGAACAACTCAACCAAGTGCGATCGCACCGGCAACAAATGCAGTCCGAACTCCCCGAACCCCTTCCCGAAGTCCCGCCCCACCAAAAACTCGACGCCCTCCAAAAAGAATTAAAATCCCTCGCCAAACGTATCGAAGCCCTCGAACCCGTCAATATGTTGGCATTAGAAGAATTCGATCGAACCCAGGCGCGACTCGAAGAATTATCCGAAAAACTGAAAATTCTCGAAGGCGAACGCAGCGAACTCATGTTGCGGATTGAAAACTTCACCACCCTACGATTGCGAGCCTTTCGCGAAGCCTTAGACGCCGTAAACGAAAACTTCGCCGCCATTTTCGCCGAACTCTCCCAAGGGGACGGACACCTACAACTCAGCGACGAAGACGACCCCTTTAGCAGTGGCTTGAACCTCGTCGCCCACCCCAAAGGAAAACCCGTCCAACGCCTCGCCTCCATGTCCGGAGGCGAAAAATCCCTCACCGCCCTCAGTTTCATTTTCGCCCTACAACGCTATCGTCCCTCACCCTTTTACGCCTTCGACGAAGTCGATATGTTTCTCGACGGGGCAAATGTGGAACGATTAGCTAAAATGATCGAAAAGCAAGCACAGCACGCCCAATTTATTGTGGTGAGTTTGCGCCGTCCCATGATTGCCTCCGCCGAACGAACCATCGGCGTCACCCAAGCCCGTGGAGCGCACACGCAAGTTTTGGGATTGAAGTTACAGCACCAGCAGCGTGCCTCTGTGTGAGATTGCAGTATATTAAATCAGGATTCGACTCGTAGGATTCCGCCTAGAATGACCTCCGAACATATTCGCCAACGCTCCGATCTGCTAGGAACTCAAGTCATTACCCGCGACACCGGAAGACGGTTAGGGGTAATCAGTCAAATTTGGGTCGATATCGATCGACGCTCCGTCGTCGCCCTGGGAATGCGAGACAACATCCTCGCCGTTACCGGGCTACCTCGGTACATGCAGCTCGATCGCATCCGCCAAATCGGAGACGTGATCCTCGTCGATGACGAAGAGGTTATCGAAGACGACCTCGACGTCGAAGCCTACAGTAACCTCATCAACAGCGAAGTCATCACCGAAACCGGAGAACTTCTCGGACGGCTGCGGGGCTTCAAATTCGACACCCGCGACGGCACCCTCGTCTCCATTATTATCGCCTCCATCGGACTGCCGCAAATCCCCGAACAGCTTCTCAGTACCTACGAGTTACCCATCGAAGAAATCGTCAGCAGCGGTCCGAACCGACTTATCGTCTTTGAAGGCGCCGAAGAACGGCTGACCCAGCTTTCCGTAGGCGTCATGGAACGACTCGGACTCGGGACCGCCCCCTGGGAACGAGAAGAAGAAGAAGAATTCTACACCCCCACCGCCCGCCCCGAAAACCAACTCGGAAGCGGAATTCCCGCCACCCCACCCGAAACCGTCCGCCGTCCCCCCATTCAAACCCCCGTCGAATCCCAATGGGACGAAGACGAATGGACGCAACCGGCCCCCGAACCCCTCTATGAAGCCCAACCGGAACCCGAACCCGTTTACGTCGAATACGAAGAAGACAACTGGAGCGAAACTAGCCAGACTCGTTACGAAACGCCCTATCCCGAAGAACCCTATCGGGACGAGCCGATTTACGAAGAAGCTGAATATCCTGAATACGCCGAACCCGCTGATTACGAAGACGTAGAAGCAGACGCCTGGGCCGAACAAGAAGATCGTCGCGCCTACAATCCCCCCAAAGTCAACATCCCTGAAAAAATCAAACAACCGGAATACGAAGAAGGATATCGATCGGAAAATGATGAGGTGATGGGCTGATGAGATGATGGGGTCATGTGCCGGAGATCCCCGGCATCTTGGAGATGCCGGGGATCTGGCTCGAATATCAATACATATTTTATGTATTTTGTCAACCCCAGATCTCGAAAAGTTGGCGATGAGTACCTTGGCGGTACGTGACAATTTCTAGGTTTCCTTGCGACCCCCGATGTTTCAAGTCACGCACCCGACCACGGTTCGTCCGGTTTCGGTCGATCGCTACTCCACCCCCACCACACACAGCCGCATTCGCAATGATAGAACTCCTGCCACTTGCGGCGGTGGTCTTCCGTATACACAGGCGCACGGCGGTTGAGCCACACTTCCGTCGCGTCGCGACTGCTCGCCCCACAAGACGGACAACAAAACTCGAACGCATGAACGGCGGATTTCGTCCAAGCTGGGGGAATTGGCGCAAAAGCATCCATAGGGGAAAATAATAAAACCGTAAAAATCCCTTTTATTTATTTTGGCTGCTGTCGTGCGATCTGCAAACACCGCTGAGTTCCCGTCGTTCTCCACTCTACCCATGAATCCAGCCCCCGAGATTCGCCGCTTGCTCGATTTAATGCCCGCCTCCGGGCGCATGATGACGAAAATCGTCAGTCAACCGACGCTCCCCAAAGTCATCGAGACGCCGTTTCCGCTTCCCTGGAAGCGCGATCGACCCATCTTTATCAACTTCGACTACTGGCGCGATCTCTCCCAACCACAACGGGATTTACTGCTGTTACGAACCGTCTGTTGGCAGATCGAAATTCGCTGGTTTAAATTCGACCTATATCGCGGTTTGGGATTGGCGGGAATCCTGGCCACCTCCGTTGAAGTCATGCAAGGGGATCCGGTCGGTATCGTCGCGGCGGGAGGATTTACCGCCATCGCCTTAAATCAAGTTTGGCGCCAAACCAAAACCTCTGAATCGGAACTGGCCGCCGACGAAGCCGCCATCGCCGTCGCTCAACGTCGCGGTTACACCCAAGCCGAAGCCGCCAAACATCTGCTCTCGGCCATTAAAGCGTCAGCAGATATCGAAGGTCGCCCAGGACTGTCCTTTACCGAGTTAATTCGCGCCCAAAACCTCAGAGCGATCGCCGGAGCCTCCCCCGTCGGCGTCCCCGACGCCATCCGCCAAGAACCCTAGACGCGCTAGGATCGCCATAGGTTCGAGCTGAGAACGTCGCCAGTTAAGAGAAAACCTGATGGATAACAACAATTTACTTACACAACTATTGATGATCGGCGTGGGAACGACTTCCCTCGTGGCTGAAAAAATCAAAGAAGTCAGCGATCGATGGGTGCAAGAAGGCAAAATCGACTCGGACGACGCCAAGTCCCTCATCGACGATTTTATGGGAAACCTGAAATCGGAACAGGGAAACTTGGAAAAACAGCTCGAACGCCAGCTTCGCAACGCCATGCAGGATTTGGGCGTTCCCCGTCAAGCGGAAATGGACGAATTGCGCGGACGGCTCGATCGACTCGAACGACAAGTTCGCGATCTCGAAAACAAACTTTGGCGATAAGCTAGTCTGGGCTTTGATAGATAAGCTCTGCCAATCGAATCGATATAGGAGGACTGATTTTGCGACCGATTTTGATTAGCTTGAGCGTGATGGTGGTTTGTGCACTCGTCTTAGTCTTCGCGCTCGTGGGAACGCAGCGTCAAACCGCCCTCGCCAACGAAACGCAACAGCCGCCAGCTGTACAAACGGCTGCACCCGCCCCAGAGGAGGACGCCCCCCTCGTGGCGCAAGCACCCGACAGCGACGCCGACATCGTTCCAGACGAGAACCTGGAAACCACAGACTCCGGGTTACAGTACGTCAAACTCGCAGAAGGCGACGGGGCTAGCCCTCAACCGGGTCAAACGGTAGTGGTTCACTACACCGGAATGTTAGAAGACGGAACCGTATTCGACAGTTCTCGGGAACGGGGACGGCCCTTTTCGTTTCGTATCGGCGTCGGCCAGGTGATTCGCGGTTGGGACGAAGGCGTCGGGATGATGCAAGTGGGCGATCGCTGGAAGCTCATTATTCCCCCGGAATTGGGTTACGGCGAACGGGGTGCTGGCGGTGTCATCCCCCCCAACGCCACCTTAATTTTCGATGTAGAACTCCTACGCATTGCCGGATAAGTGTACAGTGAAGCAGGAAGTGTGAAGGGTTCGGCGTGAAAGATACGGAATACCAACGAATTGCAGGGTAGTGGCCGCTGTACCCCCTTCCACACTTCTCCCTATTTCCCCCGTAGAGGTTGGCTTGCCAGCCTCTGCATTTTTTTTGGCGGAAAACCGCGAAAATCCCGCCGATGCGATATTTCCGCATCACACACCGCCCCCAGCAGGGAGATGACGAGTAATTCTCAATTATCTCTAGATCTTCCCTCGTACAGATACCGTAAACGACCCATACTTGGGTTAACCCGTTTGGCAGATTGGTGGTAAGACCCCCTTGCTTTTGAGAAGTCTTTTCGCTATTATTGCTAATAATTAGCAACTGGTCGTCCGGTAAAGTCTCTCGATCGAGCCGGAAAACGCCCAGATACCAGGGTTCGATCGAAAAGTCGAGCTGGCGAAGCCTTCGATATTAAGGAATTTTTAAAAATCATAGCCTATCAGCTATATTGTGATAAATTACCCGTTCCGCTAAAATTAAATGAGAATTTCTATAGACTACTATCTAGGGAGAGAAAATTAATGTTCAAACAACACCAAGGCCGCGGTCGTCAGCAGCGTTCCCGTAACGGATGGGGGTTTACCTTTTTAGGAGGAGACCTAGAAACGAACCGTTCGGAGAACCGCCCCTCCACCATCGCCGCCTCGTCGTTTTCCCTATCACAAGCCCAAATCGGCGATCGCCTCTGGGTGGTCGAATCCATCGGCGGCAATCGATCGCACGAACTGCACGTTGGTGACGAACTCAAAGTCATCAACCTGACAAAAAGCGGCTCGGCCATCGTGGAAGTCAACGGCGAGCGTGTGGGACTGTGCGCCAACCGAACTGCCTCCACCCGCGTCTCTCGCGACGCCAACACCGTCGCTGACTTAAAACACTTACGGGATTTAAAAATCGGTTCGACTGGGCGGGTTCTCAGCTACGACTGTCCCCGACGGGGATACCGCAAACGGTTGCTGGCCATGGGCTTGACCCCGGGAACCGAATTCACCATCACCCGCTACGCCCCCCTCGGCGATCCCATCGAAATCAAAGTGCGCGGCTTCAGTCTCACCCTGCGGAAAGACGACGCCGATGCCTTAGTCGTCGAACAAGTGCAGTAGCACCGGTTCGATCGGTTCGACAAGAGAGTGTCTCAGAAGGGGCGCGATCGAACGGCATGACAACTGACGAGTGACAGGGATAAAGTAACGACACCATGACTCAGAAAACGATCGCGTTAGTGGGAAATCCCAACTGCGGAAAAACCACCTTATTTAACGCATTTACCGGGACGAACCAACGCACGGGGAACTGGCCCGGCGTCACCGTCGATCGCAAAGAGGGCGAATACCAACACAACGGACTCAAAGTCACCGTCGTTGATTTACCCGGTGTTTACGCCCTCGACGCCGAAGACGACGACGCCGGACTCGACGAAAAAATTGCCCGAGATTATTTAATGTCGGAAAAAGCCGATCTCGTGGTGAATATCGTCGACGCCTCCAACTTAGAGCGCAACCTCTATTTGACCACGCAGATTCTAGAAATGCGCCTCCCCATGTTGGTGGCGTTGAACATGGTCGATCTGGCCGAAGACCGGGGAATGTCGATCGATCCGGTCAAATTATCCCAACGGTTGGGATGTCCGGTGATTCCCATTGTCGCCTCCAAAAGCGACGGCGTGACCCTCCTGTGCGACGCCATCGAACGAGAACTGCAAAACCCATCCGTTCCCCACACTTACGTCGCCTATCCCGCCGTTGTCGAAGACGCGATCGCAGAGTTGGTTCCCTACATCGAAGAACGGCGATCGAAAACCTATGTCGATCCCCGCTGGACGGCGTTAAAACTCTTGGAATACGAAGATTCCGTCGCCCCGGACTTACAAAGCCGAGACCTCGATCGCATCGTCGTCCCCCACCGCCGCAAAATCCGGCAAGTTCTCGGAGAAGACCTCGATTTAATCGTCGCAGACAGCCGCTACGAATTCATCCATCAAGTTACCGAAGGCACCATCGAACGCAGTCGAGAAGTCGATCGAACCCTGTCCGATCGTATCGATCGCGTAGTTCTCAACCGAGGGCTGGGCATTCCCATTTTCCTGCTGGTGATGTATCTGATGTTCCTGTTCTCCATCAATATCAGCAGTGCCTTTATCGACTTTTTCGACATCCTCACGGGAACGATTTTCGTCGATGGCTTAGCCAATCTGATGGGGAATCTAAACGCCCCCGGTTGGTCGATCGCGTTACTGGCTGACGGCGTGGGCGGTGGGATTCAAACCGTGGCGACGTTTATTCCCGTCATCGGCTTCATGTTCCTGTTTTTGGCCTTTCTCGAAGACTCCGGTTACATGGCGCGGGCAGCCTTCGTCATGGATCGATTCATGCGCTTTATCGGCCTTCCCGGTAAATCCTTCGTTCCCATGCTGGTGGGATTCGGCTGTAACGTCCCGGCGATTATGGCCGCGCGAACCCTCGAAAACAAACGAGATCGCGTCATGACGATTATGATGAATCCCTTCATGTCTTGCGGGGCCAGGCTTCCCGTCTACGCCCTCTTCGCCGCCGCCTTTTTCCCCGCCGGCGGTCAAAACGTCGTCTTCGCCCTTTATCTGTTGGGGATTGTAGCCGCCATCTTCACCGGCTTAGTCCTGAAAAACACCCTTCTCAAAGGCGAATCGACTCCCTTCGTCATGGAACTCCCGCCCTATCACCTCCCCACCGTAAAAGGGATTTTACTCAGAACTTGGGATCGGCTCCAAGCCTTTATCATCAAAGCCGGGAAAGTCATCGTGTTGATGGTGATGGTGTTGGGCTTGTTGAATTCCATCGGCACCGACGGATCGATCGGCAACCAAGACAGCCAAAACTCCGTCCTTAGCGCCACCAGTCAAGCTATTACCCCCGTCTTCTCCCCCATGGGACTTCGCCAAGAAAACTGGCCGGCAACAGTGGGCATTTTTACCGGCGTATTCGCGAAAGAAGCAATGGTGGGGTCTCTCGATGCCATTTACGGGCAAATTGCCTCAGAAGAAGCTGCCGCAGAAAACGTTGAAGAAGAAGCCTTTGATTTCTGGGGAAACATTGGTGCCGCCTTTGCCAGCATTCCCGCCAACTTAGCTGAAATTCCCGGTGCTTTACTCGATCCCCTGGGCTTGAACGTGGGAGAAGTTCAAGATACCAATGTCGCCGCAGAAGAACAGGGCGTGGCACTCGGAACCTTTGGGCAAATGGTCGATCGCTTTGACGGCAAAATGGGAGCCTTTGCCTATTTGTTGTTTGTTCTCTTGTATTTTCCCTGTGTTTCGGCGACAGCCGCCATTTACCGCGAAACCAACTGGCGTTGGACTCTGTTTGCCGGATTTTGGACGACAGGGTTAGCCTACTGGGTGGCGACGATGTTCTATCAAGTGGCCACGTTTGCCGAACATCCTGGCTTTTCCACCACTTGGATCGTAGCGATGCTCGTGTTGATGGGGGTCACGTTAGGGATCTTATGGAGTTTGCGCCCCACCCGACGCGATCGACAGTATTTTTCGGAAGTGTAAGCTAAGGGTAGGGTCGTTGCACACAACGACCCTACGAGGTTGTCGGATTCTTCACCACAGAGACACAGAGGACACAGAGGGGGTTGGAGCGATCGAACTGAAATCCCCCGGATCGATCGTTAGATTCAAAAGTATAACTGATTGGTTGAACTGCAATAATATTTAATAGCGATTTATTTTTTAATTTTATAAAATAAAGACAGATGGTCGTATTTTTAGGTAGATTTTTTATGATTTTGCGAGAATTACAAACCTATTTAAAAGACCGAGAGAAAGCGCCTCTTTCGGAAATCTCGACTCATTTTCATATCGAGTCAGATGCCTTGCGACCGATGTTGAAAAAGTTGGCTCGTAAAGGTCGCGTGCGTCAAGTTCGGGGTGCGAGTACCTGTGGCGATTGCTGTAAATGCGATCCGGCGCTGTTGGAGATTTACGAATGGGTCAAAAATTGAGGATTGAGGGAATTACGCTCGTCGTCGCAAAAGTTCTGACTGAAGTTCCCCCTGTAAATCTACTCAAAAGTCTCTCAAACGCTTGCCGGAAGGGAAAGAGGGCGCGGAACCCGCCGAGCGTTGTACCCATGTAATTCAAAGATTTTCTTAAGGTTCTCGAGCAAAGAAATCCGCTATTCTGTAGTCATGTATATCGAACGAGTTCCCAATCGAAATTCCCCCCCGGCCGTCCTTCTCAGAGAATCCTACCGAGAGGGCAATAAGGTTCGCAAACGAACTTTAGCTAATTTGTCGAAATTGCCCTCGGAGTAAGCATTCAGGTGCAGGGGATTGACAAAATTCCCGGCTTAATCCGACCCCGGAATCA
>NZ_JBNGCO010000015.1:0-60815 GCF_049974805.1 Baaleninema sp. | reverse complement strand
AGGCTACGCTTCAATCGGAGATTAGAAACGTAGGATTCTCGCGGTTCAGGCTAAACGAGATACAATTAGAGAAGACTTAAAAAAAGTTTACGGTTTAAAAGTAGGACAGTCGATACATCCGTGGAATCGTCTCAACCCAACGCATCCAGCTCGTTTCAGTTCGACTCGATCGAATCCGCCCTGGCCGACTTACGGGCGGGCAAGTGCATCGTCGTCGTAGACGACGAAAATCGCGAAAACGAAGGCGACGTCATCTGTGCCGCGCAGTTCGTCACCGCAGAAACAATTAACTTCATGGCAGTAGAAGCGAGGGGGTTAATCTGCCTGGCCATGACGGGAGAGCGTCTCGACGAACTCGATCTTCCGTTGATGGTGACGCGCAATACCGCCGCCGACCAAACCGCCTTTACCGTCAGCATCGACGGCGCCCCTCACCTGGGCGTCACGACGGGAATTTCCGCCGAAGACCGGGCGCGAACGATCCTGGCCACCACCGACCCCAATACCAAACCGGAAGATTTGCGCCGTCCGGGTCATATTTTCCCCCTGCGGGCGAAAAAAGGCGGCGTTCTCAAACGGGCAGGTCACACAGAAGCCGGGGTCGATTTATCCCGTTTGGCGGGACTGTATCCGGCTGGGGTGATTTGCGAAATCCAAAACCCCGACGGAACGATGGCGCGGTTGCCAGAACTGATCGAGTACGCTCAGAAACACGATCTCAAGCTGATCAGCATTGCCGATTTAATTAGCTATCGCCTGCAAAACGAGCGGTTTATCACGCGAGAAACCGTGGCAGCCTTGCCCTCGCAGTTCGGGAACTTCCAGATTTACGCCTATCGCAACGCAGTTGACGATAACGAACATGTGGCGATTGTCAAAGGCGACCCGAAAACCTTTGGCGATCGCCCAATATTGGTGCGCGTCCACTCCGAATGTTTGACCGGGGACGCCCTGGGGTCGCTGCGATGCGACTGTCGGATGCAGTTACAGGCGGCGTTGAAGACCATCGAACAACATGGCGAAGGGGTGGTGTTGTACCTGCGCCAAGAGGGTCGCGGTATCGGCTTGATTAACAAACTCAAAGCCTATTCCCTGCAAGATATGGGTTTAGATACCGTCGAAGCCAACGAACGATTGGGATTTCCCCCCGACTTACGCAACTATGGCGTGGGGGCGCAAATGCTGAACGATTTGGGGGTCAAGAAAATTCGCCTGTTGACGAACAACCCCCGTAAAATCGCCGGGTTGCGGGGATACGGGATTGAAGTGGTCGATCGCGTACCGCTGTTGATCGAAGCCACCGATTACAATTCCGTGTATTTAGCCACGAAGGCCAAGAAACTGGGTCATATGCTGTTGCAGACCTATTTGGCAACCGTGGCGATGCACCTGCACGACGAAGAACCCTTGACCGCCGACGGTCGATCGCAGTTAATCGAAAACCTGCGAGATCTCGCCCGAGAACAGCATTTACTCGTCCAAGAAGAAACTCGCCCCGTAACCGTGGCCTTGTTCGGACAACCCGCGATTACCTTTCACATCGGCTTCGACCAACCCAACCTAGCCAAACCGGACTGGTACGAAGACTGTAGCCATCCCTACGTGAAAGCCGTGGCGCATATTTTAGACCGCTTGGCCACTTGGGAACGAGTTCAATGTATCGAGTTTCTGATTTCCTCCGGTCGAGACCCCATGACGAACCTGAAAGGGAAGTTAGCCCGCCGGGTTCTCGCCCCTGGGGAGTTACCCTCAACGATTTGCTCTCGTTTAGCCACGCAGAACATCTATCGCGTCGAGGGAACCTATCGAGGGGATGAGGGGATGAGGGGATGAGGTGACGATGAGGTGACGATGAGGTGACGAGAAAGCGATCGCTGTTCGCTGTTGCGTCTCTTGGGACGGCGATATCTCAATTAAGATGAGAGGAAGACAGCACTTAAACTGTCCTTCACCTCCAGTTCAACCCACTTCAACCTCAACTATGTCCGAACTCGACCTCAGCGCACTGTTTCCCTTCGACCTCGACGATTTCCAATACCAAGCCATCGACGCCTTAAACGCGGGGAAATCAGCGATCGTCTGTGCGCCTACCGGGTCGGGAAAAACCCTCATCGGCGAATATGCCATCTATCGCGCCCTGGCGAACGAACGCCGTGTCTTTTACACCACGCCCCTCAAAGCCCTCTCGAACCAGAAACTTCGGGATTTTCAAGAACAGTTCGGAGAAGAAAACGTCGGTCTCCTCACCGGGGATATTTCCCTCAACCGCGACGCCCCGGTGGTGGTGATGACGACGGAAATTTTCCGAAATATGCTCTATGGAACGCCCATCGGCGAAGTAGGGACTTCTGTGCAAGGAGTCCAAACGGTGGTTCTCGATGAATGCCACTATATGAACGATCGACAGCGGGGGACGGTTTGGGAAGAGTCGATTATTTACTGTCCCCCAGAAATCCAACTGGTGGGGTTGTCCGCCACCGTCGCCAACAGCGACCAACTCACGGATTGGATTTCTACAGTTCACGGTCCGACCGAACTGATTTATTCAGAATCGCGGCCGGTACCGTTGCAATTCCTCTTTTGCAACCGCAAGGGGGTGTTTCCGCTTCTCGATAAAGCCGGAAAACGCCTCAACCCGCGTCTGAAACCCCGACGCAACAACCCCAAACAACGACGCAGCAACCGCCGCAACGCCCTGGCGATAAGTTACGTGGTCTCGCAACTGCGGAAACGGGATATGTTGCCGGCCATTTACTTTATTTTCAGCCGTCGGGGGTGCGATCGCGCGGTGGCGGATATGGGGAACATCAACCTCGTCAACGCGGAGGAAGCCCGCCAACTCAAGTTAACGGTGGACGAATTCCTCGGTCACAACCCGGAAGCAGCCCGGGAGGGACAAGTCGAACCCCTGTATCGGGGCATCGCCGCCCACCATGCGGGGATTCTCCCGGCGTGGAAAGGGTTGGTGGAAGGACTGTTTCAACGGGGACTGATTAAAGTGGTCTTCGCGACGGAAACCCTGGCAGCGGGAATTAATATGCCCGCCCGCACTACGGTGATTTCCAGTTTGTCCAAGCGTACAGACCGCGGCCACCGCCTGCTGACGGCGTCGGAATTCTTGCAGATGGCGGGACGTGCCGGACGGCGAGGGATGGACGAACAGGGCTATGTGGTGACGCTGGATACGCCTTTTGAGGGGTCGGTGGAGGCGGCGCATTTGGCCACGTCTGGGGCTGACCCGCTGGTGAGTCAGTTTACGCCGACTTACGGTATGGTGTTGAACCTGCTGCAAACCCATACGGTGGACGAGGCGAAGGAACTGGTGGAACGGAGTTTCGGGCAATATTTGGCGTCGCTGACGTTGCGGCCGCAACAGCAGGCGATCGCAGATTTGGAGGGGGAAATCGCCGCCGCTCAAGCTAAACTGCAAAATATCGACCCGCAGCTTTTGGGAGATTACGAGAAGTTACAGGAACGGTTGCGGGAGGAACGGCGGATTTTGAAAACCTTGCAACAGCAAGCGAATGAGGTGCAAACGAAGTCTTTGGTGTTGGCGTTGCAGTTCGCGGTGGCGGGGAGTATTTTGCGGTTGAAGGGGAAAAACGTTCCGGTATCCGACCCGCTTCCGGCGGTGTTGGTGACGAAAGCCCCCAGTCCGGGGAAAGCGCCTTATTTGGTTTGTTTGGGGCAGAACAACCGTTGGTATGTGGTGACGACGAAGGATGTGGTGACGCTTCACGGGGAGATTCCCCGCATCTGTGCGGTGGACGAGTTGAATCCGCCGGCGGAGATGCCCCTGAAACCGGGTCAGACGCGCCAGGGGGACGAGGAAACTCAAGGGATTGTCGATCGAATTCCGATTTTACCGCCGTTGGAAATTGCGCCGGAGGTGACGGAATGGGAAGAACGGGTGTCGGAAATCGAAGCGGAGTTGCAACAGCATCCGTTGAAGGAGTTTGGCAACCCCGGAACGCTCATTAAACGGGCGAAACGTATTGAAAAGCTACAATGGAAGTTGAGCGATCGATCTGAGAAGGTGCGTTACAACTTAGCCCGTCACTGGGAGGAGTTTTTGGATTTAATCGATATTCTCTTGGAATTCGGTTGTTTGCAGGAAGTTTCTCTGAAACCGACGAAATTGGGCGAATCGACTGCGGCCATTCGTGGAGATAACGAGTTATGGTTGGGGTTAGCTCTCTCCAGTGGGTCGTTTGAAGGGTTGAGTCCCGAAGGTTTCGCCACGGCTTGCGCGGCGTTGGTGACGGAGATTTCCCGCCCCGATACTTGGACGAATTACGATGTTTCGGGAGAGGTAGACGAGGTGTTGGCTCAGTTGCGCGGGGTGCGCCGCCAATTGTTCCAGGTACAGCGTCGCTATCAGGTGGCGCATCCGGTTTGGTTGGAACGCGATGCGATCGCTCTTGTGGAACAGTGGGCGAACGGGGTGGAATGGACGGAACTGTGCAACCACACGAGTTTGGACGAAGGCGATATCGTCCGGATTTTACGCCGAACTCTCGATTTCTTATCTCAGATCCCTCACGTTCCCCATATTAACGACGTATTGCGGATGACAGCTCGCGACGCCAGTCAGCGGATCGATCGATTCCCCGTCAATGAAGAGGCGTGATGAGGGGATGATGGGTACGATCGAGGTGAGGGGATGAGATGGGGAGAACGTTCCCTCTCAATTATTAATTATCAAGTATCAATTCGTTCCATCTCATTAAAAACCGCTTAAAATTCCTGTTAGGACGGTACGCTCGCCATACCGAAAACCCTTCCTTCAATTCGCTCCCAACCACGAAAAATGCTGTTCTTTTTCCGAAAACCTCCACAGGCCTCCAACACTTTCAATCCCAGAACTCCCCAAAAAAAGGATATATATTATAACATAAAACGAGCTAAAAATCAAGAAAAAAACTTAATTAAACCAATTAAAAAGAACACCCAAAACAACAATTTCCCTCTTCCCGGCTCCCCCTCTCCCCTCAAGGGTCTCGCTGTGGCGCTTTTGGCAGTTACGGCAACTTTGACGGGGGGATTGGCGGCTAACGGGGCCGAACGGTTAGGGGTGCTTCGCAGTGAGGACAATCGGGATATTTGGGCGGGTATCGAACGGCGTCTTGAGGGGTCTGTTCTGGATTATCAGGTGTTTGACTGGCAGAACGTGCGATCGATCGCCGATTTCGATCGGGCAACAGTGCTGTTTCTCCCCGACCACGAAAGCCTGACTCGCCGTCAAGCGGATTTGTTAGCCGAATGGGTCGATCGCGGCGGACAGCTCGTCGTCAGCGGACCGTTGGCGGTGGAGTCTTCGCGGCGAGTGCGGCGACAACTGGAAGAGATTCTCGGGGTGCGGTGGACGATCGCGCTACCGCAGGCGGCTTCGCTGCAACTGCTGGCGGACGCCTGCGAGGAGGAAGACGCGACTTGTCCGAATCCCCGCTGGATGCCCGCCACGCAAACTCATCCCCGACGACCGGGGGGGATTCTGCAATTGCTGGACAATCGCGCCTGGGCGTCGGCGAACTGGCGCGTGACGGGAGAGGGCGTTGCGGTGGCGGTGTCCCCGACGGCGACCTATTTCGGGTGGCCTTGGGGGGCGGGGGACGAGAGTACGGTGGAGTTCGATCGTGCCTGGTTGCAAGGGGCGATCGAGCGTCTCGATGTTGAAAGGGCGATGGCGACTTTACCGAAAGCCTCGCCCCAACCGACGCCGCAAGTGTCGATGTCTCCGACTCCCGAACCTACGCCGACGCCGCAAGGTTCCGTTATTCCAACATCGATCGCCCGTAACGAGCGAGAGGAAGCCTCAGTGGAACTGAGCGATCCGGCGTCTCAAAGCGCCCCTCCTGGCTTGCAAGTGGAACCTGGCGACGCGCCCATCGACCGGGTAATCGCCCTGACGATGCAAAAAGAACTGAGGCAACTTCTCGGTCGGGTTGAAAGTGCGACTCTCGCGGCTCGAGCCGCGAACAATACTTATACGGACAATCTCGAGCAACTTCACGCCAGCCGTGAAATGGAGGCGATGTCGTCGGTACCGGATGCGGTGGAACTGGCAACGTTAGTATTAGAAGCGTTTCCGGGTTGGATAGACCGACAAAACTACCGGGAAGCGCGATCGAAATGGTTAGAAGCGCGATCGCAACTTTGGAACAGCTATCCGAACGATCGATTGCGGGCGCAGCCGGAAGTTCGGGCGATTTGGTTCGATCGGGGATCGATCGTGAAGGCGGGGTCGAAAGCAGGGTTGGCGGAACTGTTCGATCGCTTCGCCGAGGCGGGTATCAACACCGTTTTCTTTGAAACCGTCAACGCCGGCTATCCCATTTATCCCACGCAAATCGCCCCGGCTCAAAATCCCCTCACTCAAGGTTGGGACCCGCTTCAGGCGGCCATCGAACTCGCCCGAGAACGGGGAATGGAAATTCACGCCTGGATTTGGACTTTTGCAGTGGGGAACGAACGCCACAACCTTCTATTGGGACAATCTTCAGAATTTCTCAGCCCCGTTCTCGAAGAACATCCCGAGTGGGCGAATCGGGACGATCGCGGACAAATCCGTCACCCCGGTTCCCGAAAAACCTTCCTCGATCCCGCCAATCCCGAGGCGCGGTGGTACGTGATGCGCGTCATCGATGAAATCGTCCGCAATTACGACGTAGACGGCATTCAACTCGATTACATCCGCTATCCGTTCCAAGATCCGGGGGCAGAACGCACCTACGGTTACGGAGACGCCGCACGCCAGCGATTTCGAGAACTGACGGGAACCGATCCTCTGGAGATTTCCCCCCGTCAGGTGGAGTTGTGGCAGCGGTGGACGGATTTTCGCGTCGAACAGATTACCTCGTTCGTGGCGGAGGTCGATCGCCATTTGCAAAGTCGCGATCCCGATTTAATTTTATCGGTGGCGGTGTTTCCTCAATCGACCCACGATCGCATTCATAAAATTCAGCAACATTGGGAAAGTTGGATCGAAAACGGCAGCGTTGACATGGTGGTTCCCATGACTTACGCCAAGGATACCAACGCCCTAGAACGGTTGGTGGAACCGATGTTAGAAAACGTTCCCGTGGGGGTTCCCATCGTTCCGGCGGTGAAGCTGCACGGACTTCCGGAAATCGTGGCCATCGACCAAATGCAGTTAATTCGCGATCGCGCCACCAACGGTTACGCTTTGTTTGCGGCGGAAATGGTGGACGATCGCCTCTACAACATTCTCCGTCGCACCCAGGGCGCGGCGACAAACGATCCGATTCCCTACCGACGCCCGTTTAAGGCGGCTTCGGCGCGATATGACGCCCTACAGGGGGAATGGCAAGCGGCGTTAGCGACGCGGGGTCTGTGGATTGACAGCGAGGTATTAGGGGAGTGGCAAGCGGCGGATTTGGCGTTGTCGAAGGCGCTCGATCGCTTGGCGGAAAATCCCACGGATGAGAATTTTTCACGGGCGATCGATCGCCTGAAAGACTATCAAACCCACTTGTCTGACTGGTTGCGGTTGCAGCGGTTGAGCAATCCTTACCAGGTGACGACTTGGCAAAATCGTTTGGTGGCGATCGAAACCTTGTTACGCTACGGACAGCGACGGTTGTAATACAGAATCCGAATTTCAAATACTGGTTTTGCCTAACCTGAGTGGTGAAGGCTTCTTGAAGCCTAGCTGATCGGGAACGGATTCCGTATAATACCCCATCCGATTCCGAAGTTTCGTGCTTTTCACTTTACGCCAATCACAGTCATACCGCGAAATAACAAGGGTGTATTGGCTACGGACTTTCTCAGAAAATACGGACAAAACTCGAGAAGTGTTTCCGCGATTTTTACGCAGGTATTGGTCAAGCCATTCAAAGGAATCTTAAAATATATTCGCGGTTTGTTTTTAATCCAAAATACTTGACGAAAACCCGCCTCCAGAAACATTTCTCGCAGTTCGGTGACTGTGTATTCTTTTAAATGAAATCCCGTCGCCACTTCATCAAAGTGTTTAGAAATGTCATGAGGTCCCGATAAGCGATTGGGCGTGATGCAAATGTAAATACCGTTCGGGGCTAAAGCATGATAAATGTTTTGAAGTTGAACGAGTGCATCTTCTGGGTGTAAATGTTCCATAAGCTGATGACTGTATGCAATATCGATGCTATTTTTAGGCACATCAACACTACAGCCATCAGATAAAATGAATTCAAAGTTATCGGGAAATTGCAGAGTTTTTGTGATTTCTCTCGAAACATCCACCGCGTAAACTTGCTTGACTTTTCGAGCGACTTCAAGGGCTAAGCTGCAATCGCCAACCCCTAACTCTAAATAATGAGTTTGAGGGGTTAAAAATCGATTCAACAACAAAAGCCGTTGGTTGACAATCCAATTCTGGATGTCTGAAGATATAGAACGTATGATTTGAGGATGGTCGGGAACTTTTTGATAAAGCTCGTCGTAGAGCTGAGTGTATAAATATTTTCGCTCTCGAGCCGTGGATTTTTTTAACCGTTCGGCGAGTCTTTTTTCGATTTGATAATGGCTTTCGATTTGTGCGAAGCTTCGAGATGTATTCGGGTTGGTTTTCACAATTTTTAGTGACCTTGATATTTAAAGGGTTAGTTCAAAGAGTTACATGAAATCGATATTTGCGTAGATTGAGTTTTGGGTGACTATCAAACTCGAGCGAATATCATTGAGGGGCTATTTTTTGAAGTAAATAGCATGATTTTCCAACGGTCGATCGTAACCGTTTGAGTGGCAAGGGACTTTTTCAGTTAAAAAAGATTTGGGCGGCGCATTATGTGATTTTTGTTTTTTTTAGTATGTGATTTTTTGGGTTGTGAAATTGGCTGAAATTTGCTCGATTTAAAATTTGGAGTTAAAATCCGATGCAAAGCAAAAGCGCAGATTGTTAACGGCGATAAAATTCCATAAATCGCTCGTTACCCAATTGGAAACCGAGCATTCAAAGGGAATATTTTAAGGTTTGGATTCAAATCATGAAGAATTCCATGTGGTATGGGGCGGTCGTTTTGGATTTTGCAGGAGGACACTAAAAACAGAGACGCACTCTCGAAAATATTGTTTCGCAAGCTCAGGCTTTAATTGTCAAGAAACGGCAATAATAACTGAGTTTGCAAATCCGATAAACTACATGGGTAAAAATGTGTAAAAATGTGTAAAAATGCAAATATTTTACCTGTTATGCGGTTTAAAACTCAGAAAAAAATTGCCCTCAAAGTTCGCTGACTCGAAATCAAAATACTGATATATAACGATTGATTTGTGTTTTTAAGCGATGTCACAGCGATAAGACGTGACTATAGCAATCCTAAGTCAATTGTGGCAATTCATAGAAGTGAAACTCAAGATCGAACGAAGATCGGATTGTCTCTAGATCTGTCTCTAGATCCCCGGCATCTTGGAGATGCCGGGGATCTCGCACAGCCCTGGATCGATCGGGGATTTGGCCACGAATCATTTCCTATGGCTATAGCTATCATTTCTGTCGATCGACAAAAAAGCAGACCGGAACCGTAACCTGAAGCGATTATAGCACCGCAAACTCGAGTTGGGGTTTCGATTTTTCTCTCCCCAAAAACCCCTGCCGTGGCGACAGGGGTTGTGAAAACGATGGGGGCGCAAAAACTTCACCTTGGGGTTCTACCTGAAGTTTTACACCCTGCTGACTAAATCCGTGGGTTCAATCAGCGAAGGCTCGATGTTTTGCAATAAGACTGAGGTGTTTTCATTGCTGTTTTCATTGGTGTTTTCATTGAGGTGGATGAGTGCGCCGCCTTCGACGTTGGTGGCAATAACCGTCCGCGACTGAACCTCTGCCAGCAGTTCTTCAGGAAGATCGATCGCCTTTACCAAACTAACCCAAACACCCCCAGCGAGATCGCCACCACCGCGCCGATTGAGGTATTGATAAAATTCACCACTTCGTTCGTCATCCAGTCGAACTTATCCTGCAACGTCGCCCCGATGAAACTCTCCACATTCGTGGCAACAAAGGCCGCTAAAACACACCAAACTAACCCCAAACTGTCAATTAAATCGATACCCCATCCTAAAAGAGCGATCGCCACCGACGCCACCACCCCGGCTAAGGTCCCTTCCAAACTTACCGCCCCTTCCGTTCCGCGATCGACAGGTTGCAACGTGGTAATTAAAAACGTCCGTTTTCCGTAAGCCTTTCCCACCTCGCTGGCTGTCGTATCCGAAAGCTTCGTGGCGAAACTGGCGACGTAGCCGAGAAGGAGGAGAGATGATGAGGTGATGAGGTAATGAGGTAATGGGAAGACACTCCAGTTAACGAAGAAATAAGCGACGGCGCAGATGGCGGCGGTGAGTGCAGAACCCCAGACGTTTTCCGGACCTCTGGCACCCCCTCGTTTTTCGGCGATTCCTGCGGCTTCTTTTTCCGCCATCCCGATTCGCGTCACCGCCGAACCGACGAGAAAGTAAAACATCACCACGACGTAACCCCGCCATCCGAGACATCCCCAGACGAGAACGCCGAGAATCCAGGCGTGGAGGTATCCCGCAGGCGTTAGGAGTTTTTTGGGGATTGCAAGTGCGATCGACCACAATAGGGAGTTGAGAAGAACCGCGATAATCCAGGGGTTGAGGCTAGACACTTGAGACCACATGATAATTGAAGAGTGAGAGGACGAAACAGAACTCTGTCCAACGTGAGATGGATTCTGAGTTGGTTTCAAGTTTAATGGACGTAGCTTGACATCCCGCCAACTCGGGCGAGAGATGATGAGATGATGGGATGATGGGATGATGGGATGATGAGATGATGAGATGATGGGAAAATAGAAGGCGATCGACCGTTCCCGTACATTTCGTTTCAATACAGTTCGTTCCAATACAGTTCGTTCCAATACAGTTCGTTCCAATACAGTTCGTTCCAATACATTTAACGTCGCGCTTATGGTTCGCATTGCTGTCGTCGATTACGACATGGGAAACTTGCACTCTGCTTGTAAAGGATTGGAAAATGCAGGGGCAACGCCGGAAATTACTGATTCGCCGCAAGTCATTCACGACGCGGATGCTGTGGTGTTACCGGGAGTGGGATCGTTCGATCCGGCGGTGCAGCATTTGCGATCGCGCCATCTCGTCGAACCCATTCAAGATGCGATCGCCAGTGGAAAACCCTTTCTCGGCATTTGCTTGGGATTGCAAATCCTGTTCGATCGATCCGAAGAAGGCACCGAACCCGGTTTAGGTATCGTTCCCGGCGTCGTGCGTCGCTTCACCCACGAACCCGACATCACTATCCCCCACATGGGATGGAACGCCTTGCAACTCACCCAACCGGAACTTGCCCTCTGGCAAAACCTCCCCGATCCGGCGTGGATGTATTTTGTACACTCGTACTATGTCGATCCTGCCGATGCCAGCGTTAACGCTGCCACTGTCACCCACGGTTCCCAAACCGTTACTGCTGCGATCGCTCGCGACAACCTGATGGCGGTTCAATTCCACCCGGAAAAATCCGCCGACGGCGGTTTGAAAATCCTCTCGAATTTTGTCGCCCTGGCTGAAAAATCGGCGTTGGCAACGGCTGGATAATTCGATAGCAATCCTTGAATTACGATTTTCTCAAGATCCCCGGCGTCTCGAAGATGCGGGGGATCTGGCTCGCAAAGGGGCTTTTTTGCGGGGCGTTTTCCCAGAACTATTTTATTTTCTCCCTTTGAGTCTAAAGGGTGTTTCTAATAAACTGTTGTTTTTGTCTAATAAATCCTTCCATAGAAGCCAATAAAATCCATCCTAAAATATTAATTCTGGCATCAAATAAAGTCACGTCTAAACAATGAAATAAAACTGTTGAAATAAAGGCGTTTATTATCGCAAATAATCGCAATTTTTCGCGAGTTTCTAAAATATAAAAAACTTGAATTCCGCGAAACAAAATCCAAGCCACGACGCCACATAAAACTAAGGTGGCGGTAAATCCCGTTTCTGCAAATAACATCAACAATAAATTATGGGGATGTCCCAACCACAAGCCCATTTGAGACTCGTACAAGGCCGTAAAATTGCGAAGTCCCCAGCCAAAGAACGGGCGATCGATGGCTAAATCCCACGCAAATCGCCACTGCGTCACGCGCATTAACTCCACCGGGCGATCGGGGTGTAATCGATCCGACAATCTCAGCCAAAAATAGGGCGGAACGATAGTTCTCAACCACCCTCCCCCAGAACCGTCAGGGAGAAACGCCGCCCCCAAAACCGACGCGGCGATCGCACCCAACCCCAGCAAAATCCATCGCCATCCCAAATACACCGCATAGGCGACAAAACAGAGAAACGCCACCCCCCAAGCGTTACGAGAGGAAGTCAGAAGCAAAACGATGGTGTTTCCCAGTAATACCACCGTCCACAACAGCAATCGTTTCCATCGAAGGTTTCCCGTCGGGATTCTCCACGCATCCGCCCACAACCCCAATCCCAACGCCCAGACGATGACGGCGTAGTTGGCTAAAACGTTTGCATACTCGAACACCGAGGACATTCGCCCCGAAGGTGCGCCGCCGGGTTCCAGCGGCCAAAATAAG
Source organism: Baaleninema sp. (assembly GCF_049974805.1). NCBI lineage: Bacteria > Bacillati > Cyanobacteriota > Cyanophyceae > Oscillatoriales > Oscillatoriaceae > Baaleninema > Baaleninema sp. Next base: position 48,246 of record NZ_JBNGCO010000015.1, on the reverse strand, counting down.
ACCCATCCCAGATCGATCGGACCTCGCCATCGGAAAAACATCTGTCCGATTCCCACCACTACCACGGGAATCGACGACACCACCACCACTTCCGCCAGTTGTCGCAGTTGCGAAGGAGAGCGAATCAGACAAGTTACAGCCGCGAAAACGGCTAAAAATGGCAAAAAATTAAACAGTCCCAATAACGCAGCCGTGCGATCGATCGCCGTCAACGACGACACCACCGCCAACAGTGCAAACACGCCCAATCCCCACACCAGCGGGCGGTTCAACAACTCTCGCCACTGGCGCCACCACACGGCCACGGTAACGCCAACCACCGCCAAACCGCCTAAAAACGGACTCAACGGGAACACCAATAGCCCCGCTTCTATCCAATTCCATTGTGTGAATCGTCGTAACATAAACACTGACCCGTCGCCAGTCACCTGTGAGAAACAGTTCTCAGTTGACAGTTTCTCACCTCATCATCACCCCATCATGTCTCAATTTTTCGATCTTCTCATTCTCTCCAACGGCCCCGGCGAAATTGCGACTTGGGTACGTCCGGTGGTTGAAGAGGTACGGCGACAGTTCGAGAACCTGCGGATTTCCGTGGTGTTGTCCCCTTGTCCCCACGCCAGCGGACGGGAAGCGGAGATCGTGGCGTCTTATCCCGAGGTCGATCGCGTTCAGGGTGCAGAGGTGTTTTGGGATTTTTTGTTGTGGGGGAAAACTGCTGAAAATTGGGATTGGTGCGATCGCGGCGTCGTGTTGTTTCTCGGAGGCGATCGACTGTTTCCCGTCCTTATCGGAAAACGCCTCGGCTATCGCATTGTAATTTACGCCGAATGGGAAGCTCAATGGTATCCCTGGGTCGATCGCTTCGGCGTCGCCACCCAACAAGTCATCGACAACGCCCCGAAACGCTACGCCCACAAACTCACAGTTGTCGGAAACCTTATGGCGGACGCGCGAGGCGACACCGACGCTATCCCCCACACCGCCAACGCAACCATCGGCTTTCTTCCTGGTTCTAAACCCCTCAAACTCACCCTCGGCGTTCCCTTAAGTTTAGCGATCGCCGATCGCATCCACCAACTGCGCCCAGACATACAGTTTATCGTCCCCGTCGCCCCCACTGTCGATCTCGAGACCTTGGCTAAATACGCCGATCCGCAATTCAATCGATCGATCTCCGCTTTAAACTGGCCTGCAGGCCAACTGATGTTCGACGCAGACATCCCCTATCTCGTCACGCCATCGGGGGTCAAACTGCGCCTGTGGACGCAAACCGCCGCCCCCTCCCATTTGAAAACATCCCTCTTACAACAATGCGCCCTTTGCATTACCACCGTCGGCGCCAACACCGCCGAACTGGCCGCCCTCGCCGTTCCCATGTTGGTCTTGCTTCCGACGCATCGCCTCGATGTGATGCGGGCGTGGGATGGAATTCCCGGTTTGTTAGCCCGCTTACCCGGCGTTGGCGATCGCTTTACCCAACTGTTTAGCTGGATAGCCTGGAAATGGCTCGATCGCAAGGCGGGCGGTTCCCGCTTAGCCTGGCCGAACATCTGGGCCAACGAACAAATCGTCCCCGAATTCGTCGGTCAATTTCCCCCCGAAGACATCGCCCACCACGCCGTTGAGTTACTGGAAAATCCCGCCGAACTCGATCGAATCCGCCAAAACCTCGCCCGCGTCCGAGGCGAACCCGGCGCAGCGGAAAAACTCGTTCAACAATTGATAATCGATCGGGAACAGTAAACAATCTGTAACAATGTATTTTCCCATCTTCCTATCTCCCCCTCGGCCGGTGGGGGCGGTGCGTGACGCGGGGACGTCATGGGACGGTGGAATGCGGTAATTTTGTTGCCCGCGTCACAGCACCCTACGGGGTTTGTTTTTATTACCACGAAAATACAAAAATGTCAAGGTTTTTAATGGGGTATCCCATCACCCCATCATCCCATCATCTCGCTGTTGGCTAGTCACTGTCCACGGTTCGCTGTAAAAGGTGGTAAGCTAAGCGATGGCAATCAAAAACATTTTTAAGGAAACGTTATAATGACGGGTTCTCCCCAGATTCCCTATTTGTTGAGAGCCGCACGCGGTGAAGTGCTAGACCGTCCGCCCGTGTGGATGATGCGGCAAGCCGGACGGTATATGAAAGCTTATCGAGACTTGCGCGAAAAGTATCCCAGCTTCCGGGAACGCTCCGAAATTCCGGAAGTGGCGATCGAGGTTTCGTTGCAGCCTTGGCGAGCCTTCAAACCCGACGGTGTGATTTTGTTCTCCGATATCGTGACACCGTTACCCGGAATGGGGATCGATATGGACATCGCCGAAGGGAAAGGACCGATTATCGACCCGCCGATTCGCTCGATGGAACAGGTCGATCGCCTGCACCCCCTGGAACCGGAAGAGTCTCTCCCCTTCATCAAACCGATTTTGAAGGCGCTGCGGGAAGAGGTGAAAAACGAATCCACGGTTCTCGGTTTCGTGGGCGCCCCCTGGACGCTGGCGGCTTACGCCGTGGAAGGAAAAGGCTCGAAAACCTATTCCATTATTAAAAGTATGGCCTTTTCCGAGCCGGCCATGCTGCACAAGCTACTCGAAAAACTCTCGGATTCGATCGCCACTTACGTCCGCTATCAAATCGATTGCGGCGCCCAAGTGGTGCAAATGTTCGACTCCTGGGCCGGACAACTCAGCCCCCAGGATTACGAAACCTTTGCGCTACCCTATCAAAAACGGGTCTTCGAGCAAGTTAAACAAACTCACCCCGACACGCCGTTAATTCTACTCGTCAGCGGAAGTGCGGGACTCTTGGAACGGATGGCGCAAGCTGGCCCTGATATCATTAACGTCGATTGGACGGTGGACATGGCCGACGCCCGCAAACGTCTCGGTCCGGATATGAAAGTTCAAGGAAACCTCGACCCCGGGGTGTTGTACGGTTCCCAAGACTTCATCCGCGATCGAATCCTCGATACCATCCGCAAAGCCGGAAACCGAGGCCACATTCTCAACCTCGGACATGGCGTGCTTCCCAACACCCCGGAAGAAAACGTGGCCTTCTTCTTTGAAACCGCCAAAAACGCCGACAAACTCTTGGCTACCGCCTAGTTGGGGATGATGAGATGATGAGATGATGAGATGATGAGATGGGGAGATCGAAAAGTATAGTGACCTCCTCATCCCCTCATCTCCCGCTCTCCCCATCCCTCCCTCTTCCCCTCCGCTTCTTACCTTCGCGAATCGATGAAACGAGTGTTCCTGACGGGTGCGAGTGGGTGTGTCGGTCATTACATCGCCGAAACCCTCATTGCACAAACTGATTGCGAGTTGTATATGCTCGTCCGCGATCCGGCGAAACTACGGGTCGATATCGACGCACGGCCGGGAATTCACGTGATTCGTGGGGATTTGCGGGATATTCACCAATACAAGGAGTTGCTCTCTACCGTCCACTGTGCGATTTTGGCAGCTGCGGCTTGGGGGGGACAGCAGGAAACTTTTGATATCAACGTGACGAAAACCTGTATGTTGATGCACCTGCTGAATCGGGAGGTGTGCGAACAGGTGATTTATTTTTCCACAGCCAGTTTGCTCGATCGCGAAGGCCAGGTGTTAAAAGCCGCCGCCCATATGGGGACGGATTATATTCGATCGAAATACGATTGTCTCAACCAACTGCACCGAATGCCCGTGGCCGATCGCCTGACGATTTTGTTTCCCACCATCGTCCTCGGCGGCGACGAAACGAAGCCCTATTCTCACGTTTCGGCGGGACTTCCTGAAGTCCCGAAATGGGCGAATTTAGCGCGGTTCTTCAGCGTCAGCGGGAGTTTTCACTTCATCCACGCCCGCGATATTGCTGAAGTGGTGAGTTATTTCGTGGAACATCCCCCTGGGGTGAGCCGTCGCTACGTTTTGGGTACGCAACCCTATACGGTCGATCGTGCCGTCAGCGAACTCTGTCACTATCTCGGAAAACGAATTTACTTCCGCCTTCGCTTGCCGAAATGGGCGATCGAACTCTTCATCGTGCTGTTTAACGTGCAGATGTCACCCTGGGATCGCTTTTGTTTGAAATACCGACAGTTTACCTATCCCGGCGTCGTCAATCCCGCCACGTTCGATCGCCCGGTTTATTGCGAGACCTTTGCAGATGCCCTCAAGGAACGGGGCGTTCTTCCAGACTCTCAAGCCAAATCTTAAGCAAGATCCTAACTCGCCAAGGCTCGATGTCTTCCCCCTCGGCCGGGATTTCCGTCTTAAGCAAGTTTTAACCGAGTTTTCACGACGAACTGTCCTATCTCTCGGGCTAACTGAGAAATATTTGTGTTAGCCTGACGAAAATATGTGAGGAACATTTATTTTATGCGAGTTTTACTTTTATATCCGCGATTTCCCAAGAGTTTTTGGTCTTTCGACAAAGCCATGGAACTGGTCGGCCGTAAAGCCGTTTTACCGCCTCTGGGCTTGATTACCGTCGCCGCCATTTTGCCGGAACGCTGGGATCTCAAACTCGTCGATCTCAACGTGCGTCCGGTGAAAGAGGAAGAATGGGACTGGGCGGAACTGGTGATTCTCTCAGGCATGATCGTCCAAAAAGACGACATGATGGCGCAAATCCAGCAAGCCAAACGGCGCGGTAAACCCGTTGCCGTAGGCGGCCCCTATCCCACCTCCCTCCCCGAGGAGTTCAAAGAAGCCGGGGTGGACTTCTTGGTTCTCGACGAAGGGGAAATTACCCTGCCGATGTTCGTCGAAGCCGTCGAACGCGGCGAAACCAGCGGTATCTTCCGCGCCACGGAAAAACCCGCCGTCACGGAAACCCCCGTTCCGCGATACGACTTGCTGGAACTGAAGGCCTACGACAATATGTCCGTGCAGTTTTCGCGGGGTTGTCCCTTCCAATGCGAGTTTTGCGACATCATCGTACTGTACGGACGCAAACCCCGCACCAAAAGCCCCGAACAACTGCTGCGGGAGTTCGATGCGCTGTACGATCTCGGCTGGCGCGGGCCGGTGTTCATAGTGGACGACAACTTTATCGGCAACAAGCGCAACGTCAAGCTGTTGTTGCGGGCGATGGCGCCCTGGATGGCGGAACATGGCTATCCGTTCAACCTCAGTACGGAAGCCTCGGTGGATTTGGCCAAAGATTCGGAATTGATGGATTTGATGGCTGAGTGCAACTTTAACAGCGTCTTTTTGGGCATCGAAACCCCAGACGCCGAGAGCCTCGCCCTCACGAAAAAATTCCAAAATACCCGCGATCCTCTCTCCGGGGCGGTGAAAGCGATTAACGAGGCGGGAATGCGCGTGATGGCAGGATTTATCATCGGCTTCGACGGCGAGAAAGCGGGGGCGGGCGATCGCATCGTCGAGTTTGTCGAACAAACGGCGATTCCCACGGCGATGATGAGTATGCTACAAGTGCTTCCCAATACGGCGTTGATGGAACGGTTGAAGAAGGAAGGGCGGCTTCTCGAACAAGTCAGTGGGATGAACCAAACCACGCTGATGAACTTCGTCCCCACCCGCCCCATCGAAGACATCGCCCGAGAGTACGTGGACGCTTTCTATCGGCTGTACGACCCCGTTCGCTATCTCGATCGCACTTACCGACACTATATCGGTATGAGCGAACCGCGCCATACCTCCTCGAACCGGGGAAAAGTCACTTGGACGGAAATTCGCGCCCTGTTGACGATCGCTTGGCGTCAGGGGATTCTTCGACGCACCCGTTGGACCTTCTGGCGCTATTTGGCGGACGTTTATTTCAAAAAACCCCGTCTGGTCATCAGCTATTTGGCCACCTGCGCCCTCAGCGAACATTTTATTGAGTATCGCGAGGTGGTTCGCCACAACATCGAAAGGCAATTGGAGGTTTATTTGAAAGCGAAGGCGGATTTAGACGAGTCTTGTGAAAAAGCTGTCGCCGTCAGTGCAGGTGCAAATAGTTAAGTTTTGTTTTAATCTCTTGACTGTTTGCTGTTTTTAGAGTATTAGAATCGCCTAAACTTGGCCTGAATTCGCCAGATCCCCGGCATCTTCAAGATGCCGGGGATCTTTACAGGGGGGATCTTTACCGGGAGAAGGGGAAAAGGACGAGGGGCAGGGAAAAGACAAAGGGAAAATCGATCGCGATTCTTACCGTCAACAAGGTTAAAAAAGACAATAAATGTTGTTTTATTTAACTCAACGAAAAGAGTATGCCAAGCCTAAATAACATTAATACTATTTAAATATTTGACTGACGAATATACCGTAAGAATATACATTGAGGATATACAATGAATACATGATTCTGTATCGAGTTTTAGGCTCGACACTCAAATTGCGCAGCCAAAACAGGCGAGTAAAATAGCGGTTAGACACCCCCGATCTCCCTATCCCCGTGAAACCTGAAATCCTCTGTTGCTTCTGCCTCGGACTCCATCTGAGTCTGACGGTTCCGGCTGTGGCGCAAATCGTTCCCGACAGCACGTTACCCAATCCTTCCCAGGTGGAAACGGACGGAAACACCATTCGCCTCGAGGGGGGAACGACTCGCGATCGCAACCTCTTTCATAGCTTTGAATCCTTTTCCGTTCCCCCAGGATTTCGAGCCGTTTTCCAAAATTCCCCAGAAGTTCGCAATATATTCAGTCGCGTCACGGGAGACTTCCCTTCAACAATTGATGGCACCCTCGCCGCTGGAGGAACGGCAAATCTGTTTCTCCTCAATCCCAACGGCATCGTCTTCGGAGAAAACGCCCAACTCGATATCGGCGGGTCCTTTTTCGCCAGTACCGCCAACCGCATCGAATTCGCTGACGGAACTTCGTTTAATACCGATTCTGTCTCGAATCCCATCCTCTCCGTGAGCGTTCCCGTGGGGTTGGGATTGGGATCGCAACCGGGGGCGATCGCCAACCGTTCCCAAGTACGCGATAGTGAGGGCAACCCCCTGGGATTGAGCGTCGATAGCGGAGAAACCATCGCCCTCGTCGGCGGTGACATCGAATTCGACGGCGGGATTGTAAGCATTCCTCAAGGACAAGCCGCAATCGTGGCGATCGCTCAGGGAACTTGGAATCTAGAGACTGGAGAAGTGGAAACCGATTCGATCTCGCCCTGGGGCGCGATCGCCCTCCGCAACGGTTCCCGCATCGATGTCAGCGGCAACGGCGGCGGTTCCGTTCTCCTGCGGGGCAACCTCGAGTTAAGCCAGATGTCTTACATTCTCGCCGACACCCTCGGCGACGCAGACGGACGAGAAATCGATATCGTAGCCGATACCGTACAGGTTCTCGACGATTCCCTCATTTCCGCATCCACCTTCGGCAGCGGGCGATCGGGGAATTTGCAGGTGGTGGCCACGACGATTACCCTCGACGGTGCCGGAGAACTCGAAGAAATACTCGATCGACTGTTCGCCCTCGACACCCTCGAGAACCCCAAGCAAGTGGGTAACGGACTCTACGCCAACACCTTCAGCGACGGCGATGCGGGGGCGATCGACATCGATGCCGAAAACCTCACCTTGCGTCAAGGGGCATTCCTCTCCACAGCGACGCGAGGCGACGGACGCGGCGGCAGTCTCGACGTGCGCTTGAGCGAAACCCTATATCTGAGCGGTTCGCAAATCGTGGCGGAAGCCGTGGGCAACGGCGACGCGGGAGCAGTGAACGTCAGCGCCCGAAACATCGTTCTCGACCAAGGGGGCGGGCTTTTCGCCTCTACCTTTGGCGGTGGCAACGGCGGGATGGTGAACCTGGTGGCAGAGGACACCATCGAAATGTCGGGAACGACCCCCAACGGAATATATAACACGGGCATCGGAGCGAACGCTTTTCAGGAAGCCAACACTCAAGCGGGTACTCTCAACATTCGTGCCAGACGGATTGTTTTGCGAGATGGTGCGGGGGTCGGTGCCGTGACCTTCGGAGCGGCGCGAGGCGGAACCGTGGTCGTCAGAGCCTCCGAGTCCGTTGAAATTTGGGGAAATCCCAGGAGTTCTGGTGTGACCACCAACATCACCACGCGCAGCGAAGGCAGTGGCGCAGCCGGGGATATCGAAATTACGACGGGGCGGTTGCTGTTGCGCGATGGGGGCGAAATCGTGACCTCCACCTCGAACCGAGGAGCGGCAGGACGTTTGACAGTGCGCGCGTCGGAATTCGTCGAGATTTCCGGAACCAGTACGAACGGCCAGTTACGCAGCGGCTTGCGATCGAACGCAACCAACGTAGCATTGCCCTCTCCCGTTCCTCCCTCGGAAACGGCCGACGTTATCGGGGCAGCGGGAGACATTACCCTCGTCACGGAAGAACTGAGGATGAACGACGGGGGACAAATCGTCGTCAGCAGCATCGGCGAAGGAGAACGGGCGGGGAATTTATCCATCGACGCGCCTCGGATGCGGTTGGATGACGCAGCGAGATTGGTGGCGGAAACGGCCACCGCCCGCGAAGGGAATATCGAGATTCGATCGCAAGACCTGCGGTTGTCCGGGGGAAGTTCGATTTCCACCAACGCTCGAGATACGGCCACGGGAGGCAACATTGTTATCGATACCGATACGTTGGTGGCACTCGACAACAGCGATATTACCGCTAACGCACAAACGGGTTTCGGCGGCCGGGTGTTCGTCAACGCACAGGGCATTTTCGGCACGGAGTTTCGCGATCGCACCACGCCAGAAAGCGATATCACCGCCAGTTCCGACCTCGGAGCGGAATTTGGCGGTTTGGTCGAAATTACCAATCCCGACGTTCAACTCGATACCTCGTTAGTGGAACTAGCCAGCGATTTCATTGCGGTCGATCGCTTGGTGGCCGACAGTTGTTTGACGCGGGGCAACAGCGGCGGACAGTTTACAGTAACCGGAACCGGCGGTTTGCCCGAAAATCCTTACGAGTTATCGATGGGACGCTACGGCGTCGCATCGGTGACAGGACTCGATGGAGAGTTGTCAGAAGAAGCAAACCTCCCGCCCGCCTTGCTAACCGAAACCCCAACCTGGCAACTCGGGGACGCGATCGTAGAAGCCCAGGGAACCCGACGAGAAAACGGTCGCCTTCGCCTGTCGGCGAGCGAACGGTCTGAGGTTCCAGTTCGCTTCCAAGGAATTTGTTCGGAATTGACAATTGATAATTGATAATTGATAATTCACAGTTTCTCCCCATCACCCCATCTCTCCCTCTCCCCATCTGTCCCATAATTGCATCTGTGCAAAGTCGAACCCGGAGGCAAAAACAACTGTGAAATTTGTGGAGATTGTCGAACGACTCGGCGAAGATGTGGTGGCCTTTGACGTATCGGACGAAACGTTAGAGATTGCGAAAGCGGCGGCCATCGACGAGGCGATAGCGGGGACGATCGCGTTTGTCGCAGGAGACAAGTTTGCGGGGTACGTAGCAGAAACCCAGGCCAGTGCCTTGATTTTGCCCGACGACGAGGGGTTACGGGAACAGGCCAGACAACGGGGTATGGCTTGGGTGAGTACTCGCAACCCCCGAGAAGCCTTCGCCCGATCGATCGCGATGTTGTATCGTCCCTTTCGTCCGGAACCGGGAATTCACGAAAAGGCGTCTGTGGCGGCGTCCGCGAAATTGGGGCGAAACGTCCACATCGGCGCCAACGCGGTGATTCACGAAGGAGTCGTTCTCGGGGACGAAGTGTGCGTTCATGCCAATGTGGTGGTGTATCCTCAAGTGACGATCGGCGATCGCACGGTGTTACACGCCAACTGTACCGTTCACGAACGGACCCAAATCGGTGCCGACTGTACGATTCAAAGCGGTGCCGTTCTCGGGGCGGAGGGGTTCGGCTTCGTTCCCACGCCCTCGGGATTGATGCGGATGGAACAGTCCGGCTGTGTCGTCTTAGAAGACGGGGTGGAAATCGGCTGTAATTCTACCGTCGATCGACCCGCCGTCGGGGAAACTCGTATTGGGAAAAATACCAAGCTCGACAACTTAGTTCAAATCGGTCACGGTTGCCGTATCGGAGCCAATTGTGCCATTTGCGCTCAAGTCGGCCTTGCCGGAGGTGTAACCTTGGGTAACAATATTACCCTTGCGGGGCAGGTGGGCGTGGCCAACCGCGCCAAAATCGGGGACGGAGCAGTGGCTTCGGCGAAAACCGGGATTCATCAGGACGTAGAAGCCGGAGCCGTGGTTTCGGGATTTCCGGCCATCGCGAATCCGTTATGGCTTCGCAGTGCTGCTTTATACAAACGACTGCCGGAAATTTACCAAAGCCTACGGCAAATTCAACGCCGTCTCAACGATCGCTCTTAACGAAAATTCTCCGATTTTTCAGTGAGAAAGCCTCGCCGGAATCTCGAGATAACAGGGGACAGCCGACGGCGGAACAATTCCGCTGTGGCTGTCTTCGTCTTCGTGGGTCGCATTCAGGCGATCGCTCTCAGTATAGGTATCCTCTTTAACGGCTCCGGCTATGAGCCAGTCGAAGGAAATTTCGACCGCCTCGATTGCAGAAAGTTTTGTTTAAGAGTGACAAAACTGTGAGATTTGAGGCTATATTTTTATAGAACCAGCAAATTTGTAGGGGATTTCGATCTAATATATCTAGAGTCTAGATGGAGAATTGAACAGACAATGAGCGAAACGTTACCCGAAAACCCAACGCCGCTGACGGGAAAGGCGCTACTTACAAAAGTTAAAGAACTCTCCCACTTACCCCGTCGAGAAACAGCGAAGCGCTGCGGATACTACACGGTCACAAAAAACAACCAAACCCGCATCAACTTGACAGATTTCTACGATGCGGTGCTGGCAGCTAAAGGCGTTCCCCTCGATCCTGAAGGGGCAAAAGACGGGCGCGGTCGCGAACCGACGTATCGCGTCAGCGTTCACAAAAACGGTCAGATCGTCATCGGTTCCACCTATACGGGAGCGATGGGCTTGAAACCCGGCGATGAATTTGAAATTAAACTGGGCTACAAGCACATTCACCTGATTCAGATCGATCGGTCGGATTCCGATAGAAATGGGTCTTCTAGCGACGAGGAATAGGCTTTCTCTCGTTCGCGACGGGGGTTGACCCGAAAGAGCGTCGGTGAAATCTAAGCCGATCGAAGCTCCGGGAATTCCCCCGATTCCTCGAACAAAAAGACCGCGATCGTAAAGGTTTGAGTAGAGACGATCGCGGAGTCGGCCGATAAAAAACCGTCAATGCTGCATGGGTTCCTCGATCGCTGGTCGGAAGCCGGAGTCTGGGTCAAAATAAGTTGGTTTTTTGGAGTATGGTTGGGGCTGTGGTTGCCGATCGCGATTCCCCTCGCTCGACGCTGGAACTGGTACCCGGGAAAATCCCTAACTCCCCAGAAAAAGCTAACGTTGGTGGGATCGCTCTACTTTTTGTTTCCCGTGACGATCTCTGGCGCGGCCGCGATCGAGAACTTATCCTTTTCAGATTATGGTTGGACTTGGCAGTTGGACAGCCTGAAATCACTGGCGATCGGGGTGGGATTGGGGGTATTTGGCATCGCGATTCTCGCAGCCGTCCAGAGAATCTTCGGCTGGATTCGCTGGGAATTTAAAGTACCCTCGATCGACGCTCTTCCTACTGTGATGTCCCCCCTCTCCGTGGCCGGGATTTTAGCCCTTTGGGTGGCGGGGACGGAAGAATTTCTCTTTCGTGGATTCGTCCAAACCCAATTTCAATCTCAACTGTCTCTTGGAGCGGCGGCGGCCATAACCAGTGCAATCTTTGCCGTCCTGCATTTGGTTTGGGGTTGGCGAGAAACCCTGCCAGAAATTCCTGGCTTGTGGCTGATGGGACTAATTTTAACCCTCGCCCGCGTTGTCGATGACGGAAATCTGAGTTTAGCATGGGGATTGCATACCGGATGGGTATGGGCGGCAATCTTTCTCGAGAGTACGGGGGCGATCGTACCGATCGAAACAGCACCCGCTTGGCTTTCAGGCATTGACGGCCGCCCTTTAGCTGGAGTATTAGGCTTAGGTCTCCTGATGGCAACCGGCGGTTTTTTGCAATTGATAATTGATACTTGAGAGGGAACCGGGAACCCAATCGTAGGCTGTGTGAGGCGGCCGGAAAATGTCGGCGAAGTCAGGTGAATGGGGAATTACCGGATCGCGCACCGCTCCTCTTCCCCTCTCCAGAAGCTCCCCCTTCCCTGATGCCGAAAGCTCTTCAAGGAAAAGTGACATGAACAGCGATCGAACCCCTTGCCGTCGCGTGGGTATCATTGGCGGCGGTCAACTGGCTTGGATGATGGTACGGGAAGCCTCATCGTTGGGACTTGAGGTCGTCGTGCAAACCCCCAAACCCGACGATCCGGCGGTGGAGTTGGCGGCGGAGACCGTTTTGGCGGAGGTCGCAGACGCCCAAGCCACAAGCCGACTCGCGGAAAAATGCGATGTCATCACCTTTGAAAACGAATTCGTCGAACTCGAGGCACTCTCGAAACTGGCGAAGAACGGCGTTTGTTTCCAGCCGCGACTGGAAACCTTAGAACCGTTGCTGGATAAGTACCACCAACGCTGTCATTTAAAAGAATGGAACTTGCCCGTTCCGCGATTTTTCAATCTCGCGCCCCAGGAAACGATTCCTGCCGATATGGGGTTTCCACTGGTGATGAAAGCTCGCCGCCACGGTTACGACGGCCAGGGAACGGTTATCGTCGAGACAGGAGACGAGTTAAATGCTGTTTGGAAGCGGTGGGGATATCCGTCAGTTTTAATTGAGGAATTCGTCCCGTTCGATCGCGAACTGGCAGTGATTGCTGCGCGAAACGCGACGGGAGACCTCGCCATTTATCCGGTGGTGGAAACGCAACAGGAAGACCAGGTTTGTCGCCGAGTGGTGGCCCCGGCGGCGGTGAGTTCGACAGTGGTGTCTCAATGCGAAGCGATCGCCGGCACCATTTTGAATCGACTCGACGTAGTCGGACTTTTCGGCATCGAGTTGTTTTTGACCCAAAACGGGAAGGTATTGGTCAACGAAATTGCACCGCGAACCCACAATTCAGGGCATTTTTCCCTCGATGCTTGCCAGACTTCTCAATTCGCTCAACTCTTGCGGGCAGTCTGCCATTTACCTTTGGGGTCTACGGCGATGAAGTCCCCGGCAGCGGTGATGGTCAATTTATTGGGATACGAACAGGCTCGCCGCGACTACCGGGACAAACGAGAGGCGATCGCGGCCATTCCCAATGTCTTTCTGTATTGGTACGGCAAAACCGAATCTCGACCCGGGCGCAAACTCGCCCACGCGACAGTTTTGGCAGACGAGCCTCACCATGCGATGGCAGTGGCTCGAGAGATCGAGGGGATTTGGTACGGAGGCTGACGGCGTCTTTAACATTCTCTGGCATCAATCAGATTCCCATTCGCTCCCCAGTATCTTGAAGATGCTGGGGAGCCAATCTCGAACCTACTTGTTCGACGGCGGGGGGTTCCGCGAATCGGTTGTCCGCCATACACCCAGGATGTCGGCGATCGGGTTCGCGACTCATTCTCTGCACTTTCTCCGTACATTTCTTCGGTTCTCCCAACCATCTCTTCACCCTCCGTCTTCAAAATTCCGTAATTTTACGTAAGCAAAATACGGGGTTTTACAGAGAAAAAAAAGGTGGCAACCTCTTATATTGTAGGCTGTTTAAAGTGTTCGTGAAGCCTACGTCTCGAAGTATGATGTTTATGTGAAATTAACTACATTTGTATTTACTCACTCAATTAGATTGGTCATAATAATCTTATAGAGAGGCAAACGAAATCGGCGTCGAGCCGTTCGAGAAACCATAGAGAAGTTTCAGAGTACATCTACCTCCAATCTCCAGGTGTAAGTGTTATTGCATCATGCTCGAGGAACTTCACAAAATCCACAAGAGGAAGAGACCCAATGAATCGCAACTTTTTACTTTCGGCAACCTCTGGCGTCATAGCGTTCGGACTCGGCGCGATCGCCATGCCCCAAGCGGCTTCCGCAGGTACCGTTGCCTGTGACGTCAGCATCAAAGACGTGGTCAACGGTGCGTCCCTGTGCGAAGTCAGCGATACTGCCACCCAAGACTTTCTCAACACCGATCCGATGACCGTCAACGCAGAATCGTTCTTCGGTAAAACGGACTGGAGCTTTATCTCGAAAGACGAAACTGGCGGTCAAAGTGGAAGCTGGGATATCGGTAGCTCCTTTAGCGACTTTGAAGATGTGATGCTCGTGTTCAAGAGCGGTCGAGGAACTTACTTGACGGGGTACTTGCTCGATGGTTCGGTCACTTCCGGAAATTGGACGAATCCGTTTGAAAAAGATGTGTCTCACGTCAGCGTTTACGGTCGCGGAACCCCCAGCAACCCTCCGACGGAATCGGTTCCCGAACCGGCGATGGTGTTAGGACTTGCCGCAGTTGCCTTCGGCGCGATTCGTCGTCGCAACCGTTAATTTTTCGACGCCTTTCTTGTCTGTGTATATAGGTCTCGCAAAACTGCCGACTTTTTTCAAAGTCGGCGGTTTTGTGTTGGACGTAAAGCGATCGCACTTTTTGAGAAAAGTCGATCGAAACTGTCCGGATCTCCCTCAAATTCGATCGAATGATTAAAGTTAACTCTTAACTTTTCTTAAAGATGAGATAAAGCTGAGACCCCAACCCCGAGATTTTTGTGAAGCTTACGCAAAAATACGCAAATTTTACAGACATTAAAATGGTTCTGCCTAAAATCATAAATACAAACACGCAGTAGTTGCGGGTTCAAACGGATTCTCAAACCTTAAAACAGGGAAAATCTACGCAAAACACAGTTTTAATTGGGTGTCACTGTGGAATCTCTGCTACTTGTACAGCAATCATGGAGACATCATGAAACGAAACTCCTGGTTTCCCGTGTTTTTGGTAGCGTTGACCCTCGGCTTGGGACTTCTCGGCGTACCCGAATCAGCCCGGGCTGACTCAGCGGCCTGTTCCGGCGACGACTGCGACGCCTCCCTCTCCGAGAAAGGAGAAGGTTCGGCCAGCGGCGATCGCGAAGGCGGAAGCCCGAGTGTCAACCCCCTGCTGGCGAACGCCCTCAACCTGGGTCAAATGCAATCAGTTCCCGAACCGGGAATACTGCTTGGATTGGGGTCGATCGCCCTTGGCGGCTTGGCGGTACGTCGTCGCCACCGCTAACCCTCGTCTGGCCAATTTAATTTCGGTTCCTCAACGCCCCGACAGTCAAGCGGTCGGGGTTTTCTGTATTGCCCCCCACTGACATGGCAGCCAAGCCTGGCAGGGCGCTCCCATCGAACCCGAGATTTTTCGATCGAATACCTGTATCGTAGAAATTTGTACTGCAACACATTCGATCGAACTGAGGTTATGGCAAGTCAATCTCCCATCCCTGTCGTAGTCAACGGCGCCGCCGGAAAAATGGGGCGCGAAGTCGTCAAAGCCGTGGCGCAAGCCGATGACATGATGCTCCTCGGTGCGATCGATACCAACCCGGAAATCGCCGGCCAGGATATCGGAGAAATCGCCGGATGCGGACCCCTCGAAATTCCCGTTCTGACGGACTTGCAAAGTACCCTCGTCATGGCGACTCAAGAACAGCAACAGGGGGTCATGGTGGACTTCACCCACCCTTCCGGCGTGTACGATAACGTCAGAGCGGCCATCGCCTACGGCGTGCGTCCCGTCGTCGGGACGACCGGATTGAGTCCCGAACAACTGCAAGACCTCAGCGACTTCGCCGAAAAAGCCAGTACCGGATGTCTCGTGGTGCCGAACTTTTCCATCGGCGTGGTTCTGATGCAGCAAGCGGCGATTCAAGCGTCCAAATACTTCGACCACGTAGAAATCATCGAACTGCACCACAACCAAAAAGCCGACGCCCCCAGCGGAACCGCCATCAAAACGGCGCAAATGCTGGGCGAGTTAGGCAAAACCTACAATCCCCAACAGGTCGAGGAAGAAGAAAAACTGGAAGGGGCCCGGGGCAGCCTCGGCGCCGAAAACATCCGCATCCATAGCGTGCGCCTTCCCGGTCTCATCGCCCACCAAGAAATTCTCTTCGGCGCACCGGGACAACTCTACACTCTGCGTCACGATACTACCGATCGCGCCTGCTATATGCCCGGTGTCTTACTGGCGATTCGTAAAGTGACCGAACTGAAATCCTTGATTTATGGATTAGAGAAAATTTTGTAAAACCGTCAGACGCAGTATCGATCGACATGATAAGTCTTGCGATCGCGACTCACCCCTCGACCTAAACCAGCGGTCGGAGAGAATCCCCTCCGACCGTTTTTTGTCGGGATTCGTACACTAGAAACAGAGGTCAGTCTTTATCGCCGTTGGCATTTCGATCGAAACCCCATTTTTTCGAACAGGGACATCTCAAAGCCGTTGTTTGACAGCAACCCAGTCGGTCAACGAGACAGGACGCCAGAAACCGACGCTCTCCCAGCGATCGGGTTTCTCGAAGTGTGGATTTCAGCCAGGTCAGAGATGCACCCTTGTCGAACCAAGATGGGGATTTTTCCAAAAACCTTTGCATTAAAGGATCGAGACCATCGCCCGCAGGTATTCCCTACATGGTTGAAATTCTCGCCGCACTCTCTGCATCCGCCGCTGCCGGACTCCGTATCGGGCTGCCCTTGCTGCTGATTGGTTTAGTGAAAACCAATCTCTGGTCGGACGTGCCGATTTTATCGGAATTTTCCCCCCAAGTGGTGGTCGGCGTCCTCGTCAGTTGGTCGCTGTTCGAGTTGTTCGCCTCCAAAAAGCTCCTCGGACAGCGGATTTTGCAAATCGTGCAGCTCCTGTTCAGTCCCGTCGCCGGAGCGATCGTAGGCATGGCGGTGGCGCAACTGACGGGTCTCGAAGATTGGCTGGTGGGGTTAATCGGTATCGTGGGGGGATTGCTGGCGTTAGTCTTGCAACTGGTACAGGTGGGCTGGTTTTTTCGCCTGCGAGGACTGCCCATTTGGGCGATTTTACTGCAAGACGCCCTCTGTGCGATTCTGGTGTTGTTCGCCTTCGACGCGCCCCAACAAGGAGGACTCATCGCTCTGTTACTGTTGTGGTTGGCGATTCGCAGTTCTTCGACCTGGTATGTTTCTTACCACGAGGATCGCCGCCGACGGCGCCGCCAACATCTGGAACGGTGGGAAGACGATGGCACTTTGGGGTAAATTCTTTGAACGGCGGAAGCGATCGAACTGCCGTTAAAATCGATCGCAATTCCCGAAATTCTCAAAAGAATTCTCAAAAGAATTCTCAAAAGTGTGGTGTGAGGAGTCAACACTCGTGGCAGTTCAACCGTTGCGTGCCTTAGTCCGACAAGGGGATACCAAAGCCATCGCTACCGTTATCGGTCGCCTTCTGCAACCCCAACCTCTCAAAGTCCGCGTTCACCGTCAACAAGGCTGGTTACAAGTTCTCCTCGAAGCACAATTTCCCCCAGAGGCGAGAACTTGCGTTCCCCAACTTAAACTAGAATTATCTCGATTGCAGATTTCCGGGGTGCGGGCGGTGGTGGTATACGGCCGTAAAACGGGCGAAACCGCACCGGCTTGGGTGCAAAAATTCGGACTCGTGACGACGGCTTCCGCAACAGCTTCTGCTTCTGTTGTCGTTCCTGGGGCGAAGACGCCCACCCGTCCGACGCCACCTCGTCAAACCGCCGCGTTCAAAGGGCGATCGTATCGGTTAGTGTTGGCGTTGGGGCTGTTTGGCTTCAGTCTCGGCGGGGCTTGGGGACTGGTCGATCGCAACCCGTTCCCCATCAATTTACAACAACCCCTCGCCCAAGCCAGTCAAGAGATCGATCGCACCCTCAGCAATTTTACAACTCCCAAAACTTTCGATCGCCTCGCCCAAACCAACCTGTCCGAAAACCTCCCCCCTCCCGTCGAAATTTCCGATCCCTATCCCGCCACCATTACCATCAAAGCCGTCGGCGACATCGTACCGGGAACCGACTTTCCCTATAACAAACTTCCCGCCAACCCCGATATTTTCTTTAGCAACGTCGCCAGCTACCTCGCCAGCGCCGATCTCACCTTCGGGAATTTCGAGAGCGTCCTCACAGACTATCCCTACAGCGTCAAAGATATCAGTCGCGGCGCCGTCTTTGCCTTTCGCGCTCCTCCCAGTTACGCCACGCTCTTTCAAAACGCAGGCTTCGACGTACTCAACATTGCCAACAACCACTCGATGGACTTCGGCGAACCGGGATTAGCCGATACCATTCGACACTTTAGCAGCGTCGGCATTCAAACCGTCGGTCAGAAAAACCAAATCCTCTACACCGAAGCCAACACCGTCCCCGTCGCCTTTATCGGCTTCAGTACCTACGACTATCACAACTCCGTCAACGATTACGAAAGTGCCAAAAAACTGGTGTCTGAAGCCCGTCAGAACGCCGACATCGTGGTGGTTTCCGTCCACGCCGGGGCTGAAGGCACCGGGGCGATGCACGTCAGCGACCGACAAGAATCCTTTTTCGGGGAAAATCGCGGTAATATCGTGAGATTTTCCCGAACTGTCGTCGAGGCGGGTGCCGATCTCGTTCTCGGTCACGGACCTCACGTGCCACGAGCCATCGAACTTTACAACAACAAACTCATTGCCTATTCTCTCGGGAATTTCGTCGGGTACGAAACCCTTTCCACAGATGCACAATTGGCGTATTCGTTAATTTTAGAAGTGGAAGTCAATCTCGATGGAGATTTGGTGTCTGGGAAAATCATTCCGGTTCATTTGGGTAACGATGGAATTCCCCGAATCGACAACAATTTTCGCTCCGTTGGCTTGATTCAAGATTTGACTCGATCGGACTTTCCCAATACGCCAATTACTATCAATGACAACGGAGAAATCTTTATTCAATAAAAATGATTTTTAGTGATATTTTTTTGTAGAGGTATTACTAAAAATATGGTATAATTTTAGGTTTTACGTAAATAATTCTGGACTTAGAAATTGGTAGGCATCGAAAATTCTATGCCGAAAATTCTTTTGAGATACTCAATTCCCTCCTTGTTTTCATGCAACCCCAACCCCTCACCGTCCTCCCGTACTATCTATTCCTGCGCTTTCTCGCCGTCGCCTACGCCTACAGCGCCATCGTCTACTACGGAAACCTCCTCGGCTTCGGCGAGATTCCCTGGAGCGAAATGCCCCAAATCGTTCAAATTAACGATATCGGCTACGCCCTCCTCGACACCCTCGCCGCAGTCGGTTTGTGGCGAAAACAAACCTGGGGAATTGCCCTGTTTTTGCTAATTGCCCTTTCCCAACTCGTCCTTTATCTCGGCTTTCCCCAAGACTTCATTTTCAGCGACGAACGGCAGCAAACCGTTCGCAATTTCATCAACTTCCACAAAATCTCCTTATCGCTGTTTTTAGCCTTATTCGCCCTAAAAAAATGGGGCCGAAATTCAGCCCCAATCCACAAGGAGAAATCGAGAAAAACCTAACCGAAAAACCTAACTGAAAAAACCTAACCGATCGACAAGCCCAAATCGAAAGGAGACACCACCACCGTCGCCGCCTGAACCACATCGGGAGAGGCATTTTGCACCTGTCCGATAAAGTCGTCGTTGCTCAACTGCAACAAGACATCCGCCCCCGATTGCAAGAAGCGAACGTCGTTGAGCGAGGCTTGCGCAGCAACCACCACCAAATCGCCCTCCGCACTGTTGAAATCCGTGATGACATCGACAGCGTTGGGATCCCGTTGTCCGGCGTCCGTATCCGCCCGCAGCACAAATCGATCGGCCCCCGTACCTCCAACCAGCGTATCCTTATCGCGATCGCCAAGAAGTACGTCGTTCCCCTCCTCGCCCAACAACAAATCCTCATTTTGTCCGCCGCGCAGGAAATCATCTCCCGCCCCACCAGACACCGTATCGATACCGAGATTTCCGTGGGCGATATCGTTCCCATCGCCGCCGCTGAGGGAATCGTTTCCCTGTCCGCCGCGTAACAAATCGTTTCCACCGTTCCCCGTCAGCAGGTCATCGCCCTTATTGGCATAAAGTACGTCATCGATGGCAGATCCCGTCATGGTGTCGTTGCCACCAAATCCCACAAATCCCGAGGGATTGGCCGCACTGCGGGCGCTATCGAGGGCGAGACTGTCGGCGTTGTCCGTCAACAGCTCGTACCCCAAAGGTAAACTGGCGCGATTCAGGCGGTTGAGGTAAAAATTGAGCGGTTCGGGGGTGAGAAATCCCGAGATGCGAGAGGGGAGAATCCCATCAACAATACGAGCCGCGTCGATGCGATCGCCGACTTCGATCGCATCCATCACCCCCAAGCCGTCAGTAATTTCACCAAAGACCGCATACTTTCCATCTAAAAACGGTGAATTGCTTAAATTAAAATAAAACTGAGAAGACGCCGAATTCGGGTCGGGCGTCCGCGCCATGGCGATAGTACCGCGCTCGTTTTTCAGCACCGGGTCAGCCGTAATCCCCGCCTCATCTAACGTTTGCCCGATAACGGGCGTATCGAAGCCTTCCGGCTTAATTTCCAGAGGAATCGTCCGTTCTTGCCCCGTTGCCGGGTCGATAAACCCCTGAATACTGAGTTGCCCTTGAAAATTCGGATCGCGACTGTTGGGGTCTCCCGCCTGCGCCACAAAGCCTGCATCGACGCGATGAAACGTAATCCCGTCGTAGAAGTGCCGTTCCACCAAATCCGCAAAATTACCCGCCGTAACCGGAGCGTTCGCGCCATCGAGGAAAATTTCGATAGGCTGGCCGTCCACGACCATCACCGCCGTCACAGAACCCGAGAGAGGAGAAAAATTAGCCATCGATCGATCTACTGGGCTTAAAATCCCTATGTACTGTCCGCGTTCGATTATGCACGCTTTTACCCCCTTCGACGCCACCCCCAACCTTCAAGTTCCTCGAGATGGTGCGATCGGGGGGAGGGAGTGAAACTGTTCCCAGTTCCGGAGTTCCCTGTTCCCTGTTCCCTGTTCCCTGTTCCGGAGTTCCCAGTTCCGGAGTTCCCTGTTCCCTGTTCCCTGTAAAAGGGTGTTACGATTGCCACAGAAGAAGAAGAAGAAACATATTGGAAGTCAAGTCCTGCATGAACGCAATGGAAAAGTCAATATCCTTCGACGGACGGGATATTCGACTAAAAGTTGGATTACTCGCTCCACAAGCTGGTGGCTCCGTCTTAATCGAATCTGGCGATACAGCAGTTCTAGTGACCGCAACCCGGTCTAGCGGTCGAGAAGGCATTGATTTTCTCCCCCTGCTCGTAGATTACGAAGAACGACTGTATGCAGGTGGGAAAATCCCCGGCGGATTTCTGCGACGGGAAGGCCGTCCTCCCGAAAAAGTCACCCTCACCAGTCGGTTGATCGATCGACCGATGCGCCCCTTGTTCCCCCAATGGTTGCGGGACGACATTCAAATCGTCGCCACGACCCTGGCCATGGACGAACAAGTTCCCCCGGACGTTCTCGCCGTCACGGGCGCTTCCATCTCCACAATTTTGGCTCAAATTCCCTTCAAAGGTCCGATGGCGGGCGTTCGGGTTGGCTTGCTCGGCGACGACTTCATCATCAACCCCACCTTTGAAGAAATTCGCACCGGAGACCTCGATCTCGTAGTCGCCGGAACCCGAGATGGCGTGGTCATGGTGGAAGCCGGGGCCAACCAACTCCCCGAACAAGACATCATCGAAGCGATCGATTTCGGCTACGAAGCCGCTTGCGACCTGATCGCGGCGCAAGAGGAACTGATGAAAGACCTCGGTATCGGCTTAGTCACCGAAGAACCGCCGGAAGTCGACGATACCCTCGAAATCTACGTCCGCGACGCCGCCACGGAACCCGTCAAAAAAATCCTCAGTAACTTCGACCACGACAAAAACAGTCGCGACGAAGCCCTCGATGGCGTCAAAGCAGAAATCGCCGCCAAAATCGAAGAACTCGAGGAAGACAACCCCGTTCGTCAAACCATTACCGAAGACGCCAAAGTTCTCTCCAACGTCTTCAAAAGCGTCACCAAAAAACTCATGCGCGCTCAAATCGTCGAAGAGGGCGTGCGGGTTGACGGACGCAAACTCGACGAAGTGCGACCGATTTCCTGTCAAGTGGGAATCCTCGCCCCCCGCGTCCACGGTAGTGCCCTGTTTAACCGGGGTCTGACGCAAGTGTTGTCCCTGGCCACCTTGGGAACTCCCGGCGACGCCCAGGAATTGGACGACTTGCACCCCCAGGAAGAAAAACGCTACCTGCACCACTACAACTTCCCCCCTTACTCCGTTGGCGAAACGCGCCCGATGCGATCGCCCGGACGCCGGGAAATCGGACATGGTGCCTTAGCCGAACGCGCTTTGATTCCCGTCCTCCCGTCGAAAGAAGAATTCCCCTACGTGATTCGCGTAGTGTCGGAAGTTCTCTCCTCCAACGGTTCGACGTCGATGGGGTCGGTGTGCGGTTCCACCCTCTCGCTGATGCACGCGGGCGTCCCCGTCAGCAAACCCGTTAGCGGTGCGGCGATGGGATTGATTAAAGAAGGGGACGAAGTTCGCATCCTTACCGACATTCAAGGGATCGAAGACTTCCTCGGGGACATGGACTTCAAGGTGGCTGGAACCGACTCCGGTATTACCGCCTTGCAAATGGACATGAAAATTACCGGGCTGCCCTTAAATGTCGTGGGCGACGCCATCAAACAGGCACTTCCGGCGCGACTCCACATCTTGAACAAGATGATGGAAGCGATCGACCAGCCCAGTCCGGACTTATCGCCCTTTGCCCCGCGCCTGTACAGCCTCAAAATCGATCCCGACCTCATCGGGTTGGTTATCGGCCCCGGCGGCAAAACCATCAAAGGCATCACGGAAGAAACCGGGTGCAAAATCGACATCGACAACGATGGTACGGTGACGATTTCCGGCATGGACGGCGCCAACGCCACCCGCGCCCGCCGCATCATCCAGGGCATGACCCGCAAAATCCAAGCCGGAGAAGTCTTCCTCGGCCGCGTCACGCGCATCATTCCCATTGGGGCTTTTGTGGAAATTGCCCCCGGTAAGGAAGGAATGGTTCACATTTCCCAAATCGCTGACTACCGCATCGGTAAGGTCGAAGATGAGTTATCTGTCGGCGACGAAGTGATCGTGAAGGTTCGCGACATCGACAACAAGAACCGCATCAACCTCACGCGCCTCGGTATCCACCCCGACGAAGCCACCGCCGCCCGCGAAGCGGCTGCGATCTAGCTGGGGAGAAAGGGAGAGGGGGAGAAAAGCGTAACGCCGTTTTCTTGACTCCCGTTTTCCTAATCTTTCAAGTCGCGATTCCCAGGGAAACCTGGGAATTTTGCGTTTGGGGCATCTTGCATCCCGCGCGGTGTACGTTGGCGGTGCGTGACCATTTCTCGGTTTCAGGATTCACACCCGATTTTTTTAAGTCACGTACCCTACGGTTCGCGCTCCCAAGGGGTTGGCAAATGGCCGGCGAGCTGTCAAAAATGGACAGTAAATCTAGTCCACGGTCTTTTGCGTCGAGCGGTAAGCAATGCACAGCGTTTTTTCTGGGCCTTTACAGGTCGAACGTCTGGCGATCGCCATCGATGCTCTTCCCTCTTATTTACAGGGGATGCGCGTCGTCCAACTGTCAGATTTGCACTATGACGGACTGCGTTTGAGCGATCGACTGCTCGATCGCGCTATTTCAGTTTGTAACGAGCAACAACCGGATCTCGTTCTCCTCACGGGAGATTACGTGACCACAGACCCAGAGCCAGCTTGGGAACTCGTCCGACATCTCCAACGCCTTGAAAGTCGCGCGGGAGTCTACGCCGTTTTGGGAAATCACGATCTCTACCGACGGCGATCGAAAACGGAAGTCACCCACGCTCTCGAAAGTATCGGTATCCGCGTCCTCTGGAACCAGGTCGCCTATCCTTTCGGCGACAGTTTGGCGCTGGTGGGACTGCCAGATTTCTGGTCGCGGGACTTTAAACCCGCACCGCTTTTTGCCTCGATTCCGCCGGATATGCCCCGCTTGGTGTTGTCTCACAACCCCGACAGCGCCCAGGTTCTGCAACAGTGGCGAGCGGATTTAATCCTCTCGGGACATACCCACGGCGGACAAATCGTCGTTCCTGGTATCGGACCGCTGGCGTTAGCCCTCGAACCGATTCGTAAACTCGTCCCGAAACCCTGGCGTCGTTTCGTTCCCTATTTGTCGGAATGTAAGAAGGTGGTGGAACATTGGGAACACGCCCTGGGACTGCACCAGGTCGGCGAGAATTTACTCTATGTCAATCGCGGTTTGGGAACCTATTTTCCCGGGCGGTTGTTCTGTTGGCCGGAAGTGACGGTGTTTACCCTCGAACCTCAACGGAAATCCTCGGTGTCGCCAGAGCGCGATGTGGCCGCTCTTTCTTGCTAAACGGCGGTTGAGTCCGCGATCGATCTCCCGAACCCACCACGATAGGCGTTAAAGTGGATCGATCGCGGTTCCAGCTTCGACCATGCGTCAGTCTTACTCCAGTCAGTCTCACTCCAGCCTCTTACAAACCCTCACCCCCTATCTCTTTCTCCTCCCGGCGGGACTGGTTCTCCTCGTCACCGTCTTTTTCCCCACCGCCCAAGCCTTTCTACTCAGCTTTACCCGCTACGAATACGACCTCACCCAAGTTCCCCAGTGGATTGGCTGGGCGAACTTCCAACGGCTTTGGCGCGATCCCCTGTTTTGGCAAACGCTGCGCCAAACCCTGCTGTATCTCGTCGGTGTGGTTCCCGTTTTAGTCACCGTCCCCCTGGGTTTGGCAATTCTCGTCAACCGTCCCCTCAAAGCCATTTCTTGGTTTCGCGCTGCATACTACACTCCGGTGATTTTGTCAATGGTCGTGGCGGGATTAGCCTGGAAATATCTCTACGCGGAAAACGGACTGTTCAACCAAATTTTGCAGCAGTTGGGACTCGAAAACGGCCTTCCCTGGCTGACGAGTCCCAAATTCGCCCTGTTTAGCGTCATGGCGGTAACGGTGTGGAAAGGACTCGGATATTACATGGTGGCGTATTTGGCGGGGTTGCAGTCGATTCCCGAGGAATTATACGAAGCGGCGTCTCTCGACGGTTCTGACGGGTGGCGCAAGCATTGGGACATCACCGTTCCGTTAATGCGTCCCTATTTGTTGTTGGTGGGGACGATTTCGGCGTTGTCGGCGACGAAGGTGTTCGAGGAAGTGTACGTGATGACTCAAGGCGGTCCTCGTAACAGCTCGAAAACCGTGGTGTATTATTTATACGAACAGGCATTCGATCGACTGGAAATCAGCTACGCTTGTACCATCGGTTTAGTCTTGTTTTTGCTGATTTTGGGGCTGTCCTTTGCCAATTTGAAACTCACTCAGCGGTAGGGAGTTTTGGCTTGTTCGATCGATCGGTTCGATCGCATCCTCGTCAGTTTACCGATTTTCCAAAAGTTGGCTCAACTCCGTCGCCAGTCGAGACGCCGCCCGCGTATCGTCGAGTTCCTGGGCGATGGCGATCGCCCCACGATAAAACCGAATCGCCTCCTGCGGTTGTTCCGCCGCCAAATACAACTTGGCGAACTCCGTTAAAGTCCGCATTTCCTGACGCGAACTCCCCAGTTCCCGCGACAGTTCCAACCGTTCCTCCAATAACTCCTGCGATCGCAAAAACCGCCCCACACTGCGATGGGCTTCCACTAACCCGTCGATCGCTCTCAACCAGTTTTCAATATCCTCATTCAGCCGCGCCAACCGCAACGCCGAACCGTAAGTACCAATGGCGTTATCGTAATCATCAACCGCCCAGTACACATCGCCGAGGTTGTTGAGAGTGTTCGCTTCCCCCGCAGCATCGTCGGCCCGCATCCGAAACGGAAGCGCCGCCTCGTAAAACGCGATCGCCTCCTCGTAATTCCCCCGCGAGGCTTCCACCAACCCCAAATTACTCGTCGAAAGTCCCCGCATTAACGTCGAGTTCGTGCGTTCAGCTAACATCAACGCCTCGCCGAACGCCGCCTGCGCCTCCGTGAATTTCCCCCGCCGCAACAACGCCGTCCCGAAATTGTTCAATCCCGCCATCAACCCCTGCAAATCGTCTCGCCGTCGCGCCATCGACAGCCGCGCCGCGAACATCTGTTCGGCGGTGGCGAAATCCTCTAACTGGGCGTAAGCCAAACCCAAACGGTTGTAAGCTCGTCCCATCCCCTCCCAATCGTAATAGTCCGTATAGATTTCCAGAGCGGTTTCCCAAGCGGCGATGGCGGCGTCTAAATCTCCCACGTTTTGCTGTTGGCGTCCCAACTCCAACAACTCGTCCGCATCGTCTAGGGAGGGTCTCGGCTGGGAATTTTGAAACGGCGCGTCGGTGGTTTGGGCGGTGAGTTGAGCCAGAGTAGGCGTTGCTAATCCCAAACAAGCAATGAGGCTGAGGGCGCTAACGTAAGGTTTCACGAGCAGTTACCGGGTGGTGAAAGTGAAGGGGGGAAGCGTCAGTGTTGAGGGGCTTCGGGTAACGTTCCGTTGTTGGAGGCGGGAAACGACGACTCGGGGCGATCGATCGAGTCGTAGCCGTAAAGATAAATCGTGCGAATGTCTTCCGGAAGGGATTCTTCCAGTTGTCGGTATCCCTGGGGAAGTTCGCGGGCGACATCGGCCGGCGTCACCGTTTCGCCTTCGGCTTGTAAATACGCTGCAATGCGCGTTTCGCTCCATTTAAAAGTCTGCGACATCACCACCATCAACCGCGTTAAGGGAGAGAGGGTGTCGAGAGCTTGTTGGAGATAACACCAGAGGGGAGGCGGCGCCGCTTCGATCGAATATTGAATCGATTCGACAGGAGGAAGCTGGGCGTTATCGATCGACATCGCCGTTAGTTCGATCAACCAGTTTTGTAGCGTGACTTCCCCTGTTTCGTCGTTGTTGGCTTCCCAACTCGGATTGATATCGAGGGTTCGCATTTCGTGAAAAATGCGTTGCCAGATTAAGGCAAACAGATAATCAGCTCGTACCGGAGACTTCGCCGAGTGGCGAACTAAAGTGTAAACGATCGCGCTGTAACGGCAAAAAAGTGCCGTGAAGTATTTACCTTCGTCTGGGTGTCGTTGGTAAAGCGTCAGCAACTCGCGATCGCTGTGGTGAAACAGCGATTTAACGATCGGGTGATTCGCTTCGGGAAACGTGGGGATTTGCACGGTTGTTCGGCAGTCGGCAAAGTTTGTAACTAGAATACCAAGGAGACACCCAGATGAGGTTTTTTCCCCTATGGGGCAATACCTCCCTCTAGGATATCTGTTTCCTGTTAGCCGTCTACCGCAGGCGATCGACCCTTTACCACTTCTGTCGCCCTTTTCCCGAGAACTTCCATAATGTCCCTCCTCGAGCCTCACCGAAAGGGCGTCGAAAGCCAGGTTGCCGATACAATTGGATACACTAGAAAAATACCCGCTCTGTTTTAATCGATCGAACTCCTTCGTACACCTATGGTTGATGCAGTTTCTACTCTCTCGATCGACGGCATGACGCTCGCTGCCTTGCCGTTGGTCGATACCTTATTCTCCACCCAAGGCATTATGGTCATGCTGCTGGCTGTCTATGGGGTGGCCATGTGGATGTTTTTGACCAGTGCGCCAAAGGTTCATACTGTAATGGTGTCCGATCTCGAGATCGCACGACAGTTTTACGAAGGGGATTTACAACTTCCCGCCGCCGACGTGCCGCTTCACTATTATTACAACTACGAGCAAACCTTAGGCGCTGCCACCGTCGATCCGCTTTATCTTTCGGCAGATATCGGCGCCCCTCGTCGCAACGACGCCCCGGATGGACTCTGGTATCAACTCAAGAAAAACGCACAACTCCACGTGATTAGCGGCGCGAGTTTGGGACAGAAAAACCGCCAGCGTCACGTCTGTTTCGATCGAGACTGTCTTGAAGAAGTGTTGCTTCGCGCCCAAAGCTACGGCACGAAATACAAAATTCGCAGCGAAAAACCCCTCAATTTCCTCGTCAAAGACCTCCAAGGCCACGTCATCGAAATGGTCGAAGCCAACAGTTGAACCCCTCTCATATTTAGATCTCGTTTTTCGAGGGTTGACAATTCTTGTTTTTTGTGATATACAAAACCAGATTTTAAAGCATTGACAAAAATTGTTTTGTATGATACTAAATCCGTTTTCGATTGCCGATCTTCCAAAAATCCCCGGCATCTCGAAGATACCGGGGATCTCGCTGAGAAGGTCAAGAATTACCAATAGAGGGTGTCTTCATAGTAGTCCTGACAAGAAATCTGGCGAATCTCTTGAAGTCCCAAACTTTCGAGATGGCGAATCCAATCATCAGGAGTATCGTCAGCCAACAGCAAGCCAATTTCCCGCGCCACATCCGCCACCCAAGGCTGAGTCGCGACGCGGTAGCCTTGCCAGTTCGCCCGAACCTCTAACCAATCGGGAAGCTGATTCTCGTCGAAGTTCGATCGAACCGATTCAGCGCGAAAACAGAAAATACAACGGGTATGGCTCATAGAGCAGCGAGCAATCAGCAGTCAGCAATCAACAGCGAACAGCGAACAGTTGACAGTTTCCCCTCATTTCCTCATCTCTAAAGAGGTCGATACACGCGATAGTCGATGTTGGGGAAAATGTTATCGATCGCCTCCACCTTCTCGAGCCAACCGGAATCGATTTTACCAGCATTGATATCGTCGTAAATCTTGTGTAACCGCATCAAGTGCGATCGCGTCCGGCGTACCGCATAAGGAACCATCGTCCCCGTTCGCATAATAAACGCCCAGTCCGACGACTGCGCCAAGAGCAACTCCCGCGCCGCCTGATTGAGGGCCCGCCACTCCAACTCGTCGGCCGGTTCCCGTTTGCTTAACTCAATAGTGCGTTCGGCGGCCTTGTGTAAATGGGGATAAACCCAGGCGTTCGTCTCGTTCAACCAGTACTCGTGGAAGCCCTTAAAGCCCCAACTCGACTGAGACGGCTTACACACCTGTTGCGTCGGGTTCGTCCGCAAATAATCCGCCAAATGGGTCATCTCGTAAGTATTCTGGTCGTACCAAGACTTCCGGAACAGATAATCGATAAACCAAGGCCCTTCATACCACCAGTGACCGAAGAGTTCCGCGTCGTAAGGAGACACCACAATCGGCGGACGCCCCATAATCCCGTGGAGATGCTCCACTTGACTCTCGCGGTTGAACATAAAGTTCGAGGCGTGTTCGGCCGCTTTTTCCCGCGCCCAATAGGGATCGTAAAGAGCTTTTTGGCTCAAATCCAGCCCGCGCCCGGTAATCTTGTGATACTTAATCCCCGTGTTTTTGCGCTGGCCGTTGGGCATGATGTAGGGCTTGATATACTCGTATTCCGCTTCCCAGCCCAAATCCTTGTAAAATTCTCGGTATTCCGGCGCACCGGGATAACCCACTTCCGAAGACCAGACCTGCTGAGAGGATTCGTGATCTCGGGCGAAAACGCCAACGCCAGTTTCGGTGAAAATGGGGGCGTAGGTGCCGAAACGAGGACGGGGACGGGCGTAGAGAATCCCGTGACCGTCCGTGAGGAAATAACGCAGTCCCGCATCGGCGATTTGGCGCTCTAATCCTTCGTAATAGGCGCATTCAGGCAACCAAATGCCTTTGGGGGGCTGGCCGAAGTTCTCTTCGTAATGTTCCGCCGCCACGCGCAACTGCGCCCACACCGCCTGGGGATACATCTTCATTAACGGCAAATAGCCGTGAGTTGCACCGCAGGTGATGATATCTAAGTTGTTACTGTCGAGGAATTGCTTGAACGCCGTCACCAAGTCGCCGTTGTAACGTTCCCAAACTTCTCGCGTGTGCTGGAATTCCGAGGCGTAGTGTTCGGCGAGATAGCGCAGATGTCCGTTATGTTCGTTATGGTCGATTTCCTTGGCGACCAGTTCTTCGAGTTTGGTTAAGTGGGCGTCGTAACGTTCCTGTAGGAGCGGGTCTCGGAGCATGGACACCAACGGCGGTGTCATGCTCATGGTCATTTTGAAGTCTACTCCGTCCTGTTTCAAGCCCTCAAAAACGCGCAGCAGGGGAATGTAGGTTTCGGTAATCGCTTCGTAGAGCCATTCCTCTTCTAGAACGTAATCGCTTTCGGGGTGTCTGACGAAGGGTAGGTGTGCGTGCAGCACCAGAGCGACATAGCCAATAGCCATAATTGAGAACCTGTGGTTTGACAGCGAACGGGACGGGAGATCGATCGCGGCGAGAGCGATCGATAACGACGGCCTCGACACGACCGTGGCAGGGCGATCCCGGCAACTTAAAAATTGCTTAAGGATCGATCTTGGTTAGAACTATACCGCTTAATTCGCGTTCTTGTTCGATCGCGGCCGTCGATTTCAAAGAAGATCTGCAATGCTGGGAATTATCCGCGCTTATTGGCCTCGGTTAAGCGATGCCATCGAGACATTTTCGAGATCTGCGCGGCGATCGCGTCTTCGAGAGAAAGCAGTATGATGAAGACAAACTTTGCCCGATCGAAGAAGTCGCACCGCCCTCCGGCTCGGGCGCGATCGAATCGGTCAGGCGCTCCAACCCTGGAACGCACGCCTCTTTGCGTTCACCTCCGTTCTTCGATCTTGGATCGTTATGAGTCCTACCCCCAGTCAATTACTCGAACAGGCGAAACAGGGCGATCCCAAGGCGATCGCCGCACTGATGAACCGTTCGACCCAACCGAAAGGAATTTCGGTTAAAGCCACTCTCAAAGATCGCTGTTTGCAAGTTCTTCTCGAAGGGGAAAACGCCCCCAGCCAAAAGAACAGCGTGGGCTTCGTGCGAGAGGGAATGCTCAAACTCGATATCGATTCGATCGATCGGGTGCGGGTTTACGGCCGCCAAGTGGGTCGCGAAACGCCAGTTTGGCAAGAGGAAATCGTCCTGAAAACTCCCTCGCCGGAAGCCCCTCCCCCGTCAACGCCTCCAGAACTCTCTCATCGAGCGGTTCCCCTTGACGAACTGGCCGATGAAAATCTCCTTCCCAACGATCTCCTCGAAGGCTATTACAAGGAAGGGGAGGAACCGTTAGAGGACGCCGACGAGTTTCCCGAACCGCCGCCGGAAGCGGAAGCCTTCCTCAACGACGACGTCGGAGACGAATACGCTGAGGACGAGGACAGTTACGAAGATTACGAAGAAGGAGATTACGAAGAAGGAGATTACGAAGAAGGAGATTACGAAGAAGGAGATTACGAGGAAGGCGGTGAGGAAGAGGACGCCGAAGAAATGGCATCTCAACCGAAAAAGAAATCCTCTTTAGTGGGATTAATCGTTCTCCTGGTTCTGGTGGTTCTCGCCGGTGGCGGCTATTATCTCTACACCACGAAACCGGAACTGTTCTCGGCGATTCCCTTCCTCAATCCGGGGAACGGAACTGAAGGGGAGGAAGCGACGCCCGAAGCTGCACCGACGACGCCCACGGAGGAGGCTCCAGAAGCAGATGCGACGGAAGCTCCAGATCCCTTTGGAGAAGCGGTGAACGCAGCGATCGCCGCAGCCGAAAGCGCCCAAACCGCTTCGACGCCCCAACAGTGGCAACAGGTGGCGGATAACTGGCAGACGGCCATCGATAAGATGAAAGCGGTGCCAGAAGACCATCCGAAATACGACGTCGCCCAGCAAAAGGCTCAGGACTATCAAAAAAATTTAGATTACGCGCGACAACAAGCGCAGTAAGTTTTGGTTTGGTTTTGGTTTTATCGACCCTCGAGAGGGACAAACATGACTGAGAAACGTTCTTACCATTGGCTCGATACAGTGGAGGGATTGTCCCTCGTGGGGGCAGTTTTGGGAACCGGTGCTGGATTTGTCTTCCAACAGGTGATGTACGCTTCGGCACCGGTGACGCTGGCGTTGGTGATGAATTTCGTCAACCGCCAACGACATCACCAGCAAATGCAGCAACAGACGATCGATCGCATCGCCAACGCGCGACTCGAAGTCGAACGTCAAGTGGAACTGCAAGTGCAAGATTTGCGGGAGGAAACCCTCTCCCGAGAACAACAACAGCCCACGGCGGTCGCCGCTTTCGATATCGCACCGCTGGAAAATCAGGTACAAGCGTTACAAGCTCACGTCCAACAGCCGATGGCCGCCGTGTCGAGCTTGGAAGGGCAAATGAAAGATCTCGCGGCGCAAATCGCTGCCATCGCCGCCCAAAGCGGAGGCCACCTCGGCAATAACTTGAATAACGTGGCGGTGGAAATTCCCCCCCTCTCGCCGACGAACGACGCCACCGCCGAACGCACGAATCAGTTTTGGCAACAGTACGAGTCGGGAGAGCGATCGTTTGTGGGGATAAATTTAGCTGGGGCTGATTTGACGGAACCGGAAATTTATCTCGACGGAATCGATTTCAGTAACGCCAATCTGGAAGCGGCGGTGTTGACGGCGATGAATTTGGGCGCGACGACTTTCGCCGGGGCGAACCTGAAAGGGGCGCAATTGGATAACGTCAACTTCGCTCGGGCGAATTTGGTGGGGGCGAACCTGGTCGATGCCAATTTGCGGGGGGCGAACCTACGGGGGGCGAACCTGAACGGGGCGGATTTACAAGGGGCTGACCTGGCTTATGCCGATTTGACACAAGCGAGGCTGGATGGGGCTAAGTTGGATAACGCGAACTTTTTCCGCACTCGCCAGGTGGGTACGGAAATGCCGATGGTTCCGGTTAGGGTCGGCGGCGTCTGAAGCCTTTTTGAGAAAGTGCTTTTTGGAGCTTTTCAGGAAAAGGGGTCGAGAGATGGTGCCGTCTCGAAGAGGAGAGTTCGCCATTCCCGCACGACGACGGGGGGAACGGGGATTTCGACGGGGCGGCGATCGTTGATGAGAGAGAAGGATAGTCGCATGGCGGTATCGGCGCTGAGCTGGCGGGCGATGGACTCGAAGTCGTATTGGGCGATGTTGGCCGGGAGCGGTTCTTGGGTTAAGGCCGAAGCCGATCGATCGATCGCCTCCCAGGATTGACCCGTCGCCGCTTCGAGCTGTAACGGGGTCTCGCGATCGATCCGCCGACCGGGAAAGCCCACCACCCGCAGATAAATCCCTCGCACCCCCCTCGGAGTCAGACGCTCGAACAGTACCAGTTGCCAACTGCCATCGCGCGTATCTCGCAGGCTTTGCAGCGATCGCACCACCACGTCGCCGTTGGCGGGGTCGGGGTAAGTGTCGATGTTCGCGCGGGCCGGGAGCGCCACGCCCCACCACAGCCCCAAACAGCACAGCAGCAACGCCAGCAGACGCCGGAGGGAGAAACTTAGAGAAAAGGGGAACCTTCGAGAGCTTTGGCGGAGATCGGACATGGTTTTCTCGCAGCAGTGCTTTTTGACGGAATTCACGAGGGATCGATCTTGTTAAACCTAGTTTTTATAGGGGTTTCAGCCGTCGATCGAATCTTGACACCCTCGATCTCGATCGGTTATGGATCGGTAGACGACAGGCATGACGACCGAACGAGATCGCAGAATTTTCCATTAACTCGATCCAGACAGACTCAGTCGATCGTAGTAAAATAGTAGGATACTTCCTGCAAAACTCGAGCAGGCAAACGCGCCGCGATACCCCGCTCGCTTGGCGCGATCGCGCGAGGGACACCTCGCCTAACCCCGGCAGAGATAACATTCCGTTAACCTGTCGGTGATACTCTGAAGCGTACCCTGAGTACAGCTAGGTGCCATTACGGTGGTTCTCTCTAGAACTGTAGCCTAGAGTCCGCAAAAGAGTTCGCCTTCGAGAATTTGTCAACTTTTGCAGAACGTTCACAGGTGTGAGAGTGAAAGAACGAACGAATCAAACCATTTTGAGATCCTTCCTGCGAGTCTCCCCTCTTCTCGTAGGACTCGTGTCTCTGGCGTGGGCAACCGATGCCTCCGCTAAAGAAGCCACCGCCGCACGCAGCGAAAAATCCGCTCCGGTGCTGTCGGCTTCTAAAGGTCTCAACGAAGTCAGCGACCTCGAGACCTCGCAACAACTGGCGCAGACCGTGACTGTGGACGAACTGTCCGCCTACGAACTGCGCGAAAGCCTCGACCAAGTGACCTCGGTGTCCCAACTGTCCGACGTGCAACCGACGGACTGGGCTTTCCAAGCACTGCAATCGCTGGTAGAACGCTACGGTTGTATCGCCGGTTATCCCGATGGGACTTATCGCGGTAACAACTTCATGACCCGTTACGAATTCGCTGCGGGTGTGAACGCTTGTTTAGACCAAATCGTCGCCCTCATCGGTGGCGGTGAAACCATCGACCCCGCCGACTTGGCCACCGTCCGCCGCCTGCAAGAAGAATTTGCCGCCGAACTGGCAGCCCTGCGCGGACGGGTTGATGGCTTAGAAGCTCGCGTGGCCGAACTGGAAGCCAACCAGTTCTCCACCACCACTAAACTCAGCGGTGAAGTCATCTTCTCCCTCAACGACACTTTCGGTGAGTTTGTTGACTTCGACGAGGATAACGACGGCGACGACCCGACGCAAACTAACTTCCACTATCGGGCAACGCTGAACTTCGATACCAGCTTTACCGGGCGCGATCGCTTGCGCACTCGCTTGCGGGCAGGAAACGCCACCGCCTTCAATGCTGGCGTCACGGGGACGGACATGACCCGTCTCTACGACGAAACCAATAGCGATAACGCGATGAGGATCGACGACTTCTCCTATCGCTTCCCGGTGGGAGATAACTTCCGCGTCTGGCTCCTGGCTCACAGCAACGAAGCCTACGATTTCGCGAACATGTTGTCTCCCCAAGAAAGCGACGGCAGCGGTTCGATTTCTCGCTTCGGTCGTTTCAACCCCCTCTTTCGCCAACCGGGGGGCGCAGGTTTGGCCGTGCAGGGTGACTTCGGCGACCTGCACATGGATGTCATGTATTTGGCGGACAACGCCAACGATCCGTCTCTCAAGAACGGTCTGTTCAACGGCCAACATTCGGCCATGGCTAACTTGACCTACAATCTCGGCGAGCGTATGGCTCTGGGTCTGACCTACTCTCGCTATTACGCCCCGGCGGGTGAGGTCAACTTTACTGGAAGCACCGGAAGCGACCTGGCACAAAGTCCCTTTGGCGATTCTGTAGCCGCTTCGTCCGACTCTCTCGGCGCTCAGTTCCTCGTGGGTCTGGGGCCGGTCGATTTGACGGGTTGGTTCGGCTATAGCTGGGCCCGTGCGGAAAGCGACGGCAACGGCTTTGAGGAAGACGATAAAGCGGACCTCATTAACTACGCTCTGGCGCTGACCGCTCCCGACCTCGGTGGCGAAGGCAACTTGGCCGGTCTCGTGGTTGGCGTTCCGCCTCAAGCGACTCGCATTGAGCGAGCTGACCCGACCTTGGTGGCAGGGGAAGACGACGATACTTCCCTGCACATCGAGGCATTCTATCGCTACGCTCTGACGGATAATATCCTGATCACCCCCGGTTTCTTTGTCATCACTTCTCCGGAACACAATGACAACAACGATGCTCATTGGGTGGCGACCCTCCGGACGACCTTCAAGTTCTAGATTTTGGGTTTAGAACTTCGGTTGAAAACGGTTTGATGAAAACCCCGGTATCCTCGAGATACCGGGGTTTTGAATTTTGATGGGTCGATACTGTTGACAAATTATAGTTTTTATGATATATGTTTCGTGGCGTTCTGACCGATTCAGGCAAGATCCCCGGAATCTTGGAGATGCCGGGGATCTCGAAAGAGATCTCGAAAGATGCTGAGGGTCTGGGGAGTCATCCACAACCCCTGACGGTTAGGGGGTTTCGGGGGACGATCGCGCCTCATCCTCTGGGTCTTCTGCCGCGACCTCGGAGGAATCTGAAACAGCGGCATCGGAAACCGCAAAGTTTTTCAATTTCGAGTGCAGTGGAGATCGTTCCACCGAGGGGGTAAAGCGATCGATCTGCGGTTGCGGAGCCAAAGAAGGGGTTTGAGTTGGCGTCTCTTCAGAGTCCTGCGTTTCCGATTCGACTTCCTCAGCCGTGGGAATTTCAGGGGTTTCTTGCGGCGGTTTCGGCATTCCCGGGAGTCGATCGCACACCAACCGCTCGAATTCGTAACTGTAATGTTGAAAAGGACGGTCTCGCCGCAACCACAGTTGCAACAGGTGTTCGACGGAAATTCCCTTATATCGACCTTGATAGAGAGCTTCCAACACTGACAAACGCAGCCACGCCGCCGGAACGCGATCGAGCCATCGATCGACAAATCCCTCGGCCGTTTCTCCCGAGAGGTCGAAACTGTAGTAGTTCAACAAAGCAATCGCCTCGATCGCCGCAGTATCGCGCGTCATATTATTTAAAGACGATTTGTTTAAGACGATGTAGGATTTCCCGAAACCGCGATCGCGCACCCCACACCTCTTCGATCCTATCGATCGCAGCGCAGTCCGCCCGTAACCTCACAGGTTTCCGTATCGCTGAAGGCGCCCGTGTTGCCGTTCCAGTCGAAATCGCTAATGCGGAACGTCAGCGAACCGATTTCTCGTTCCGGGTTGACCAGTAGGATAATGCCGTGAGTGCGGCGACTGTACTCCAATACTAAATTCGTACTAAAGTTTTCCCCCGAATCCAAGTTGACCGATGCTTGCACCCCGAACCGGAACGGCCCCACCAGTTGTTGAGTAAAGCCAAACCGCAACACGCGGCGGTCGGCCACGCGATCGAAATAAAAGGGCGACTCACCCTCTTGCAGGGTTTCAGAATACTCTAGATTAAACGCCGTGTAATCGAGGAAATTTCTCGAAAAATGTCCGAACTGCGCCTCCAATCCCGCCGTCCCTCGTAACGAAACCTCCGAATCGCCGTTACTGTAAAACCCTCCAATACCTCGCGCCCCCACATAAAAGCGCACGAAGGGAATCACCGGAACCGGAGAAAACCGCAACCCTTCCTCCGCCGTAGCCGGAAGTGCCTCCCCCTGCCACAGCGTAAAGCCGCGACGGGCGACGAAACTGCCCTGAAACCGCGTCAGCGTCGCCCGGTTGTTGTCCCGAATCGGTTCGAGTAAATCCAAATCGTCCGTATCCGCCTCCACCCGGTTGACCCCTAACTGATATTCCAGGTCGATACCCGTCCGTCCCAAAATCAACCGAGGCGAAGTCAGAACAACCCCGACACTACTGTGAACCGTTTGAAAACCCAACGACCCGTTAAACAAACGGTTGCGGAAACTGTACTCCCCCGTGAGGGTGTGGTTTGCCACTTTCTGAGACAGGCGGGCGCTGGCCCGCAGGTCGTCGTCCGGGTCGAAGTCGCCGCCGAAATCCAAACTCGTCAAACTTCCCTCAGCCCGCAGCGTCGTCGTCGGTGAAATAATTGACTGGAAGCGAAACAAGCTGCCGAACTGGTCGAGGTCCAGTAAATTCCGCTCGTCGTATCCCTGCTGTACGAAGTATTGCGGGGCGACGCGCAGGGAGAAACGGGGCGTATTGACGATGCTAAAGCTGCGTTGGATGAAAAACCCGCCGCGATCTTCGCGATCGAACCCGAATTCTAAAAACGGTTCCTGGCGTTCCCGGCGATCGATGACGTAGCGGCGTTTGAGAATCGGTAGCGAAAAGCCGTCGTCGAACACCAATCGGGGGCGACTCAACAGCAACTCGTCCCGCAGGGGATCGATGGGAGTCAGGGTCGCGCGTTCAGCCCGAATCTCCAATTCCGGCGGCGAAAAGGGATCGTTGGTAATGCGAACTCCCGTTCCTTCCCAACCGTCCGGCGTAAACTCCACCTGTTCCGCCTCGAACCGGAAACTGTTAATCGTCCCGCCGCCAGCGGCGTCTTGATAGCCCCGTCCAGCCCCCACGCCGATTTGAACCGCTCCCCCTTGCGCCACGTTCAGGGGTTGTTCTTCGGCGATGCGATCGCTCTGAGGCGCGTCCGACAGCCCTCGCGCCCCGATATCTACCGGAAGTAACGTATTGACAGAAGGAACCGCAGTCGGGGCGGTTTGGGGCGTCGCCCCCTGGGCCCGAGTCAAACTGCTGATTTCCCCTCGCGCCTGTTCGATCGTGCCGATTTCCTGCACGAAGTTGTAGCGAAACAACTCCCCGCGCAACACCTGTCCCGGCTGCGTCAGGGCGACGTTTCCTTCCGCCCTCGCCATGCGCGTGAGTAAGTTCACTTGCAGCCAGTCCGCATCGATAACCGTGTTGCGGTAGCGCATGACCACGTTTCCTCGGGCGGTGAAAATTTGGCGATCGTCGTCAAATTCCTGATAGTCTGCGGTGACTTCGATGGGGGTTTCCAGTTCCAAGGGTTCCTGCAAACTCGAACCGTCTACCGTTGGGGGGTTGGGTTGTTTGGCGGGAGGCGTTTCGCCTTCAACTTCGATTTCGTCGTCTTCGAGGTTCTCGTCCGTCTCGGCGTCCTCCGTTTCCCCGTCGTCAAGGTCGAGATTTGGGGAAATGTCCTCAAGGTCGATTTCCTCCTCAAGTTCCCCCTCCTCAAGTTCCCCCTCGTCAATTTCGAGATCCTCAATTGCTTCGTTGTCGAGATCGGGCGTTCTCTCGTCGAACTCGATTTCGGGAAACGATTCCGGTTCCTCTTCCGGAGAAATGCGGTTTTCGATCGATTCCAACGCTGCCATCCGCCTCGCTTTATCTTGCCATCGCGGCGGCGGCAGCAGTTCGTTGGCACTCGGTGCCACCCAACCCATCTCGGGAGACAGGGGATCGGGACGAAATCCCGAAGGAGGGGCGATCGACTCCGGCGGAGACACCGACGGCGCTTGACCGTTTTCCGGCGAGTTGACCGCGCGATCGAGGGGATGGGAAGAAAACTCAAACTCGGGTTCCGCCAACTGCTTCGACGGAACCACCTTCACGATCGGTGGCGGTTCGGGAGGCTGCACCGGGTAGGTCATCGTTTAACGAAATATGGGCGACGGGAAAGGTTGAGACGAGGCGCGATCGAACAGAGTACTCCCCCTCGACCGCACATAGCAAGCGGGGGTACGGCAAACCGCCCCCCGCCTGGTTTTCGATCGAGTGGTGCCGACTTCGACTTTACTCGAAATCCCGACGGCCGGGGTTCCGAGACGGGTCGTTGGACAAAAATCCAAAGATAAACAGAAGTACGAAAAAGGCAACGACGATGTAAACGGTGATTTTAAGGGCTAACATTCTCGATTACTCCAGTCTGTTGAAAAAAGCTTCAATGCGTTGGCGATGCTAGCAGTTGGCTGCGATGGCAAAACCCAACCGACTCCATATTTTGGCATTTTCTCCCGGCAAATCAAAGCTGATTTTGGGAAAGTCTTGACCCGTTCGATCGCAGGGTTTCCCGTCACGAGCCGTTCACCATACCGCGCGAGCGACAATTGAGTACTCCGATTCTACCATTATCTTTACAGGCTTTCTGAAGTGGAGATCGGCCGGTGCATTTCCAAGAAAGCCAAAATCTCCATCGAGAGAAACCCGGTCTCCGGAACCTCCTCCGTTTCGGATATCCCGTCTCTTAGAGAGACCGGGTTTCGATCGGCTAAATTCCCGCCAGACTCTCCGAGTTGCGATACCATGCACGAAGGTTTTTCCCAAGGTCGATCGAAAAAAGGTCAATCGAATGTCCCGTCCCGTCCTCTACGTTGCCGTCACCAACCACGGATTCGGTCACGCCGTCCGCGCCGCCTCCGTCGTCGCCGAAATCCAACGCCTCAACCCGGAGATTCTCGTGGCGATGGTGACGACTGCCCCCCGCTGGTTACTCGAATCCTATATTGACGGAGAATTTCTCTATCGTCCCCGCGCCCTGGACGTGGGGGTGGTGCAATCGGACAGCATCACCACCGATCGCCACGCCACCCTCGAGAAACTGCGAGACATCCAACGGCGCCAAAACGACCTCATCGCCGCCGAAGTCAACTTCATCCGCCTCAACCGCGTGGGACTCGTCCTCGCCGACATTCCGCCTCTGGCTGCCCCCATCGCCCAAACCGCCGGAATTCCGGGCTGGATGATGAGTAACTTCGGCTGGGATTTCATCTATCGCGACTGGGGCGGCGAATTCCTCGAAGTTGCCGACTGGATTGGCGAGTGTTTTCAACAGTGCGATCGACTGTTTCGCTTGCCGATGCACGAATCTCTCGCCGCTTTTCCCCACATCACCGATGCCGGACTGACCGGAGGAACGCCCCGCTACAGCATCGACGAACTGCGTCAGTTACTCGGCATCACCGCCCCGCGCGATCGCACCGTCTTACTTAGTTTCGGCGGCTTGGGACTGCAAAAAATCCCCTACGACACCCTCAACGACTTTCCCGAGTGGCAGTTTCTCAGCTTCGACCTCAACGCCCCGGAATTGCCCAATCTCGTCAACGTCCTGCACCTAGAACGTCAAGGAAAACTGCCCCGCCACCTGCGTCCAGTGGACGTGATGCCCCTGTGCGATCGCGTCGTCTCCAAACCCGGTTACAGCACCTTTGCCGAAGCCATGCGCCTCGACCTTCCCATCGTCACCATCACCCGCGACGGCTTCGCTGAAACCCCCCTTCTCCTCGAGGGCTTAAAAAACTGCGCCCGCCATCAAATTATTTCCCCGACGGACTTTCTGGCAGGACACTGGGACTTTTTACGCCAACCCGTCGAACCGCCAAAAACGCCCCATCGCTTCGCCACCGACGGCAACGAAACCATTGCCCGGGCGGTGGTTGAATATTTCGATCGCGCGTCCTAACCTTAAAGCAAGGTTTCAAACTCCATCCTTATTTTCCACAGCGGTTTCTCCCAACTTTGCATCCCCTGAACCATCGGGGATATGCCTCCGTGGTGAAACCGTTAATCGCACCCTGAAAATTACCATGCCAACTGCAACGCAACACTATCAAAAATCCCTGCAAATTAAAACAGCAGGAAAATCCCTACAAAAAATCACCTCGCAAGTACAGAACATCGTGAAAGAATCGGGCATCGACACCGGACTCTGCACGATTTTTCTGCGCCACACTTCCGCCAGTTTAATTATCCAAGAAAACGCCGACCCCGACGTTTTGCGGGATTTAGAAAACTTTTTCTCAAAACTGGTTCCCGAAGACGGGCATTACATCCACAGTACCGAAGGACCCGACGATATGCCCGCCCACATCCGCACCGCCATTACCCACACTTCCGAACAAATTCCCGTTTCCAGAGGTCGATTAGTCTTAGGAACCTGGCAAGGGATTTACATTTGGGAACACCGCAGTTTTTCCCACAATCGAGAACTGGTGGTACATATCAGCGGAACCTAGACCGTTCTTTTTGGGTCTTCGGAGTTTGAGGTGATGCGACCCTACCCAGATTTTGTATTTAAATTAACAAATGACACCGTAATCTCAGAAGACCCTTCTTTTTCTCGATCGCCCTCATTCTGAGTCGTCTCTTCACTCCCCCCAGTCTCTTCGAGATGCTGGGGGTTTGACTGCGCCAAACCTCTCGGTCTTCTCTGTATTTCTGTAGTAAACACTGCCTTATTCCTCACTCTCCTCCTCAGACTTTGTCTCTCCACTCTTTTCTAAACCCAACCATTTAGAAATCCGATTCCATAGCGTTTTCGGACGACCGCGATGTTGGATCGATCGCTTTTCTAAATATTGACGTTGGCGCTTTTCCAACGGCGTCGGATGTATCCAAATCGATCGCGTTTTGTCCAAATTATCTTCCGTCAAACTTTTCGGTTTTATATCGTCCGGTTGACTTTTATCGTTCCACCCCGAAACCGTGACACTTCCCGAAATTCCCCCGGCGATCGCTAATAGAATACTGAGTAACGAATCGTAGCCAAGGAGAAGAAAAATCACGAGAAACGCCGAACCAAATTGAATGGCAAGAGTGAGGTCGGACTTGGACATCCTTCGTGGGGGGCTAAAACCTGAATTTTTTTGTTAATAATTAATATATATATTGGACATAACAACAAAATGTATGCTATAATAGCATCAATACTATATAAATAAATTCTTTAGCTTTTTTTAATCGCACCCCTCAACACTCAAAGTTATATTAGAACTGTAAAAAATACCAAAAAAATGAGGGGTTTAACATGGAAGGTACGATTGGTGAAATCCGGCTGTTTGCTGGCAACTTTGCCCCTCGCAATTGGGCGTTTTGCCAAGGACAACTGTTGCCGATTCACGGAAACGAAGCCCTGTTTAGCATTCTTGGGATGAAGTACGGGGGAGACGGACACACGGAGTTTGCGTTACCGAACATTCGTCCGGTGTTGGGCGCCGATACGGGAACCCCTTACGACGACCTCAACTATATTATCTGTCTGCAAGGAATGTATCCGATGCGCCCGTAAAAGGTGGTAGGGGCGAGGGGCGTTTTTCAGGGAAGAGTTGAGGTTCTCCCC
Organism: Baaleninema sp.; assembly: GCF_049974805.1. Lineage (NCBI taxonomy): Bacteria > Bacillati > Cyanobacteriota > Cyanophyceae > Oscillatoriales > Oscillatoriaceae > Baaleninema > Baaleninema sp. The sequence goes on along the minus strand of NZ_JBNGCO010000015.1, from coordinate 5,940 downwards.
ATCTCATCATCTCATCATCCCACGATCTCCCCATCTCCCCATATCTCTTCGAGATCCCCTGTGGTGTCGATTTCCACAACCTTGGCTTTCTCGGCTTCCGTAAACCCCTCCGCTTTCGCCTGTTGACTGGCGAGTAAATCGGCGGTAGCGTCGGCGATGTCTCCCGTGCGGCGATCGAGTCGATCGCGCAACACAGACATCGGTGCAGTACAGTGGAGAATCTGCACCGGAAGCGAAGCGGCTTCGGCACGATCGAACACCATCTTTCGCCATTCTCGGCGATCGTACTTCGCGTCTAAAATCACCGTCCATCCCAACTTCGCCAACATCGCCCCCAACTCCGCGAGTCGATCGTAAGTGCGGCGACTCATATCCGCCGTATAAATCTCGTCGCTTCCCCGTTCGTCGAGGGGAATTCCCGCCAAATGCTTGCGAACCGCGTCCGATCGCACCTGAATCGCCCCCAAACGACGGGCGACTTCGCCGGCGGTGGTACTTTTTCCCGAACCCGACAATCCTGACATCATTAAAATTTTCCCCGAATGGGATTGCGTGTACTTCCACGCCAAACGGTAATACTCAGATGCGGTTTTCGCGGCGTTGGCTTTTTCTGCTTCCGATACTGCTTCGTCGTCGAGGAGAAACGAGGTGACTTTCGCCCGCACGTAAGCCTGACGGCTCAGGTACAAGGGTAACACCCGCAAACCCTCCCAATCTCCCGTGCGTTCGATGTAGGTGTTGAGAAACGCATTTCCGAGATCTCCCCTTCCCCTGGCTTCGCAATCCATGACGGTAAACGCCACGTCGTACATGACATCAACGAAGCGAAAGGGTTTGTTGAATTCGATGCAATCGAAAAGTAAGATTTGATCGCCATCGAGGGCGATGTTGCGAAGATGTAAATCGCCGTGACACTCGCGAATTTTGCGCTGGCGAACCCGCGATTCGAACCAATCTCGATGGCGATCGAAGGTGCGATCGCTGTAGGCTTTAGTTTCCTCGAACTGTCGCCGCGTCTGAACTCGCCCGATATAGTTTTCCGTATAGCGATAGTTATCGTCGATAGCTTGTCGAATTTGTTCGACAGTACCAAATTCGAGAATTTCTTCGTTGGTGGGGGCGTTGGCGTGGTAGTCGGCGACGATGCTCCCCAAGCGTTCCATCAAAGCGTCCGTAAGTTCCCCGCGATCGAGCAAATCCACGAACAGACAGTTGGGAGGAAACTGCTTCATCTTCAACGCATATTCGACGATTTCGCCCTCCTCTGGCGATTTCTCGGCTAATTTATCGCCCAAAACGAATCGATCGCCCTTTTGAACAATCCTCAGTACGTTTAAATAGATTCCCGGCGCCCCCCGTTGGTTCATCCGCAGTTCCTCATAACAGAAATGTCGGCGTTTCTCGAGCGTCGAGTAATCGAGAAAGCCGAAATCGACGGGTTTCTTGAGCTTGTAGACGAACTCTCCCGTCAGCAACACGAAAGAGACGTGGGTTTGAACCAGTTCGATATCTTGCGTCACCGGATGGGGGTAAAATTCCGGTTTCAGCATTTGTTGGATGAGCGGAGGGAGAAAAGTAGACATAATCGTTAATAGAGCAGCAGAGCTTCCGCAGCAGGGGAGACGGGGAGACAAGGAGACCAAGAAGCAAAGGCGAAACGGTCAACCGTCAACTGTCCTCGCTGTTGACGCATTCGACTCGAAAGCCAAATGCCCAGAGGTCGATATCTCTCCAAGCCCTACCGTACAGTGGAGTTCAAAATCCTGAGTCTCCGTACTTGACGCTTGAAGTTTTTACCCACACGAGCTATTTTCCGCGTGGAACCCCATAACTTCAGTTTTCAAGGTTCTCATCTTTCGATGCCAGGTTTTTTGTGAGGTTAGTATCGAAACTTAAGAGTTTCAACGCGTTCGTCCCCCGCTTAAAAGACGTGGGCTTTGCTCCCTCTTCTGTAATCCGTCTCGTCTGTTAATGTGACGTTCTCCGGCTTCTCTAGGCGCGTGTTGCGGCGTTCGCCGAATTCGGCGCCCTTCCCTGTAACATCAAACTCGTCCGAATCGGTGAGTTTCAGGTTAGTACAAGGCCATCGTCAACTTACGGCGATATTCCTGAGTTAAGGGATGGTCGTTTCCGAGTAGGTTGAAGATGGCGATGGTGGCTTTGCGGGCGCCGTCGTCTTGGTAGCCGCGATCGCGTCCCACGATATCGATGAAGCTGTTGAGGGCGGCTTCGTAGTTTCCCGAGATGGTTTCGCAGCAGGCGCGGGAAAAGTCTCGATCGAGTTCGCTGTCTCCGAGGGGTCGATCGCACTGGCTTTTGAAGGTAATCAAAGCGCGAACCGCCTCCACTTGGGGCGCGTATTGGCGATCGCTGGCGGGAACGTCCGCGAGTTTAGCTTCGGCTTTCTCGAATTCGCCGAGACTGACGTAGAATTTCGCCGCGTCGAGGGACAGTTGCGGGTGATCGGGGTAGGCTTCGCACAAAGCGAGGAGTTTAGATTCGGCGCTTTCGAGATCGCCAGAATCCATCGCGTGTTTTACGGCGTCCATGCGATCGTCGAGTTCGGAACGGATCTGACATTTCGCCAACAGATCTCGCAGTTGCGGTTCGGGAAGGGCGCCGACAAAGCCATCGACAACTTCTCCGTCGCGGAAAATCTTCACGTCGGGAATCCCTTGTACGCCGTAGGCTTGGGGAACGTAGGGGTTTTCGTCCGTGTTGACTTTGGCGACGACGCAATCGTACTCTTTCGCCACCTGTTCTAAGATGGGTTTGAGCATTTGGCAGGGGCCGCACCAGGTGGCGTAAAAATCCACGATGACGGGAGTTTCGCGGGATTTTTCGAGAACTTCTTCTTCAAAGTTGTGGTCGTAGACTTCGAGGGAGTATCCCATATCGATTCAATACCTCACTAGAACGCGAGATCGGTCTGTCGGTTCGGTCGGTCTGTCGGTGTTCGGGAATTGTTGCACACCGATCGCTTTTCAGCGTGACCTTATCAATTATGCAGTTTTATGGGAATCGGGGAAGTGGGGAACACCGTCGATCGATCCCCTTCAAAATGTTCTCACCACAGAGACACAGAGGACACAGAGCGGTTTTCACGGAGAGTTGGAATCCCACCCAATTCCAAAAACCCAACAATAAAAACCAACAATAAAAAAAGAGGCAGGCCATCGCCTACCTCTTTTTTTTAGGCTCCCCAGGCCGGATTCGAACCAGCGACCAATCGGTTAACAGCCGACCGCTCTACCGCTGAGCTACTGAGGAACGCCTTTGCTTGACGCAGGATCTATATTAACCAAACCTATCGGGATTTGGCAAGGGGGTTTGGAAAATTTTTTGGAAAATTTGGCAATTCCGAGAACGAGCTTCCCGTCAAAAACGGCTAAACCCCCGTAGCGGTGGGGTTTCAGATTCCTCGTCTCAGTTGTGCCAGTCGTTGTTGCGCCACAGGATCGAGGCGACTCGAGAGAAAACGGCGGCTCGATCGCTTCGGCGACGTCCGCTGTCGTTGTCTGACGTTAACGGTGGTGGCTCTGACTTCACGATCGAGCTGTTCGGCGGACATCCACTCGGCGCCGTAGCCCACTACCGTTAACTGTTGAGCGCGATCGGAGGTGGCGACGATGGTGCGATAACCGAGGGGATGAGCTTGACGCTGGCGTACCGCGCAGTTTTTCTCGATGAAGGTATCGGCGGTTTGGTCGAAATCCGTGTAGTGAATGCAGAGGTTGCGGGAGACGGTTTCGCGACATCCCCGAGAATTGCGATATTGCGCGTCGAAGACGATGCAGGTTTCAAACCCTTTATAGGCGCTGTAGTTGACCAAGGTTTCAACTAAGGCTCTACGAGCGGGTTCTAAGCCGTCTCGATTGCGGATTTGGCGCAGGTGCGACCAGATCCCGATGATGTTATAGCCGTCTACGAATAAGGTGACGAAAGGGGAGGTGGGTGACATGGATTCAAACTCTACAATTTCTTAATTTTCGACAGTGGGATACTTTGTTATAGTCATCCCGTCTGACTATTGTAAAGTTTTATCGCACTGCTCCCCTGCCATCGGAAATCGTCATCTTGGGCTTCAGCCGTTGACAAAACGATGTTTGAGCCGTTGGGGATCGCCGCGATCGACCGCTTTTCCCCCTTCGAGCAAAATGGCGCCGTCGCAGTAATCCAATTCGTCGAGACGGTGCGTCACCCACAAGGCTGTCATCTGACGCTGTTTGACCAGTTGTTTGACTTGCACCACCAAATCGATTTGACTGTCGGGATCGAGCAGTGCTGTCGGTTCGTCAAGCAGGAGAATATCGCAGTGACGGGCGATCGCTCCCGCAATGGCCACCCGCTGCTTTTGTCCGCCGCTGAGGGCGTAAATCGGCCGTTGCTGCAACCCGTCTAAATTGACCACCGACAAAGCTTCCGCCACCCGCTGGCGCACCTGAGACACGGGCAACTGCTCTTCTACGAGTCCGAAGGCCACGTCTGCCCCCACCGTGGGCATGACGAGTTGGTGGTCGGGATTTTGAAAGACGAACCCGACTTGTCCGTGGAGGCGCACCGTTCCCGACTGACTCGGCAGCAAGCCGGCCAAAATCCGCAAAAGGGTTGATTTGCCGCTTCCGTTGGTTCCCAAGAGCATCCAAAACTCTCCCGGCGGCACGTCTAGGGAACAATCCTTTAATACAGACGTGCCGTCGGGCCATTGAAACGACAAATCCCGCACTTCAACGGCGGGATCGGTCTGGGAGCGATCGAGCGTCATTAAGCTTCGCTGGCGATGAAGAATCCCGGTTGGCGTCCGTCGGAGGCGGCGCCTTTTTGGGACATCTGCACGGCAATCAACTCGCTGGTAGAGATACAGATGGTTTTGGCTTTGTCCGATTTGTCCTCGCTGATAAATTCCATCACCTTGGGTTCGCCGGAGTTCATGGCGTCGCGGAACTGTTGGTACAACTGGCGGGCGTCCTCTTCCTCTTTGCGTTGGACAGAGAGAGGAACGGGCGTGTATTTCAGAATCAGATCGATCGTATACATGAAATGAGGAAACGTAGCCTATTAGCTCAACCTTCTCAGTGTAACTGCATCGATGCCTCCTCGAGGGGCGACGACCGTCTCTCAAATTATCGATCGCCGATCGGCTCTCGATAGTGGTCGATCGATTTCGTCAAAATGTGGATCTTCTCAAAAAAATGAGTAGAATAGTAAAGAAACGTAAACACGAAAAGAGTTCGCAAGCGAGGTCACGGCCCGTCTCTTTAGAGCGGGGCGGAAAAGCGACACGGCGGCTTTAGCCGCTGTATAATTCAAATAACTTAGTAAGGCCAACCATCTACGTGATGAGTCATTCCTAGTACGGAGAAACCCCGGCAACCGAAAGCGCAATATTGCATTGCGGCTCCGAGTTGCAGTAACGGCAGGATGATGAGCGTACCTAACTGGCATTGTGATGGAAGCTGCGAACGGCAACGAAAACGTAAAGGGAAGCTTCGGCAACCTGTAGAGGCGTCTTTGACTTCGCCTAAGAGTCCGGCCTGCCGGAAGTTCTGAAATCCTTTCGGGGAATCTCCGTCGCTTTAGCGCGGGGAGTAGTCAAATAGAACAAGCTGTCCGTTAATTTTGTGTAGCGGGCGCTTGAAAATAACGTTTGTACGGTCGGGCAGACTGGAACAAGCATCCCCCCCCTTGGTAAAGGGGCTTAAGGGGCGACGCCAACGCTTGGGGATATAAAAATATCTGAACATTTGACTTACCAGCTAAATGTTTCAGTCTTGTCATTTAACCAAGACTCCCACAAATTCTATTCGTGGGAGTGTCAACCGATCTGAAGCTATCATTCGGAGATTTACGAAATGACCATTGCAGTCAATCGCGTGCCAGAGCGGGGATGGTTCGACGTCCTCGACGACTGGCTCAAGCGCGATCGATTCGTCTTCGTCG